>DASSSO010000165.1:0-9518 GCA_035776735.1 Gaiellaceae bacterium
CAAAGCGGCGCCCGGCTCCATAGCGTCGCTGAAAGTCGTGAGACTTTCAGCGAAAGGCGCTACTCGGTGACCGACGTGCTCTTGATCACGATTCGCTCGGTGGGCGCCTCGGTCTGCCGGTTCCCGAGCTTTCCGATCTTCTCCACGACGTCCATACCCTCGACGATCGTCCCGACGACCGCATAGTCCGGCGGGAGGCTCGCGTCGTCGGCGGTCACGATGAAGAACTGGCTTCCGCCCGTGCCGGGCGGCTCGAACTGCGACTTCGCCATCGCGACGACGCCCTTGGTGTACTGCGTGTCGGGCGGCGGGGCGTCGAGCGTCGTGTAGCCGGCCCCGCCGTTGCCCGTGGCCGTCGGGTCGCCACCCTGGATGATGAAGCCGGGGACGATCCGGTGGAACCGGGTGTTGTCGAAGAACCCCTTCTTGGCGAGATCGACCATCGAGTCCCCGTTGCACGGCGCCCGCCCACCGTCGATCTCGAGCGTGAAGTTGCCATGGGACGTGGCGAACTCGATCCGGGGGCGTGCGTCCCGGTCGAGCGGCTGCAGGTCGGGAGCGCTGGAAGGATCCTGGATCTCGACCTCGCACGAGGACACCTGCGGCCCGGGGCCCGAGTCGTCTCCGACGCAGCCCGCGGCGAGCAGCGCGGCGAGGAGGAGGACGAGGCGTCTCACGCGGCCACCTCGGCGAGGGCCCGGCGGACGAGCGCGCGGGCGATCTCGACCTTGTAGGCGTTCTGGGGCAGCGGGGCGGCGGTGTCGAGCGCGGCCTCGCCGTCGAGCAGCCATGGGATCGGCGCCATCCCGGAGACGGCGATCCGCGTACCGTCGGAGAACCGTGCCGTGGCGACGCCGACGAGCGCGAACGAGAACCGGCGGCGGTCCATCGCCTTCAGGTACGCGCTCGCCTCGGCGGATGGCACGTCCAAGTCGAGGATCAGCTCGCCCGGCTCGAGTGTCGTCATCTCGCGGTCGTCGTCCGTCGGAAGGCGGTAGAGGTCCGCGAGCGGCAGCTCGCGTCGGTCGGTCCGGAGCGTAGCGTCGAGCGCCAGGAGCGCAGCCGCGGGATCCGACGGATGTGCGGACGCGCAGGGCTCGTTGGCGAAGACCGCGTGCTCGCGGTGGACGCCCTCGCGGGCGAAGCAGCGGTCGCCGCCGCGCAGCCAGCACGGGTACTTGAGCCGCCAGTACCAGCACCGGGTCGACTGGAGGAGGTTGCCGCCGATCGTCCCCATCGTGCGGAGCTGCGGAGAGGCAGCGAGGCGGCAGGCCTCACGCAGCGCCTGCGGAATCGTCGGATCGGCCTCGAGCTCGGCCAGCGTCGTCCCGGCGCCGATCCGCGTGCCGTCGACGCCCCTCGGGACGACGGCGCGGATGTCGACGAGCGTGGTCGCGGCCACGATCCGGTCGCGAAGCAGCGGCACGAGCTCCGTCCCGCCCGCGAGGGCAACCGAGCCGTTGCCAAGCGCCGCTTTCGCGGCATCGAGCGAGTCAGGCCGAAGGAGCTCCAACCTGCTCCGGGTGTCGTTCGCGGGCCTCCCGCAGGGCCCGCAGCATCTCCTCACGGTTGATCGGGAGCGACCTGACGTCCGCGCCTGTCGCGTCGCGGATCGCGTTCGCGATCGCGGCAGCCGTCGGGACGATCGGCGGCTCGCCGAGCCCCTTGGAGCCGAGGTTCGTGAGGTGCACGTCGGGCTCGTCGACGAGATCGGTCACGATCACTGGGACGTCGGCGATCGTCGGAAGCTTGTAGGCATCGAGCGTCCGAGTGAGGACGGTGCCCGTCCGCGGGTCGAGCAGGCGCTCCTCCGAGAGCGTGTGGCCGAGCCCCTGGATGATCCCGCCCTCGACCTGGCTGGAGGCGCCGAGCGGGTTGATCACGCGGCCGACGTCGTGGATCGCGGCGATCTTCTCAACCCGGACCTCGCCCGTCTCGACGTCGACGGCGACCTCGGCGACTTGGACGCCGAAGGTCAGGACGCGCATACCGGTGGGGTTGGGGCCGCGTGAGCCCTGCCCGAGGATCTGGCCGGACTCGAGCAGGCAGGTGATCTCCTCGAGCGGCCACGAGCCGCCGTCGGCGCAGACGATCCGGCCGCCGGAGAGCGAGAGCAGGCGCTGCTCGCGGTCGTAGCGCTGCGCCGCGATCTCGAGGATCTGGCGCGCGGCGTCCGCGGCCGCCGAGCGAACCGCGGGCCCCATCGAGGCGATCGTCGACGAGCCTGCGGAGATCGTCGCGTACGGGCCGCGGGAGGTGTCGCCCAGCGAGACCTCGACGCGGTCGATCGGGAGCCCGAGCTCCTCGGCCGCGATCTGCGCCATCGCCGTGGCGCTGCCCGTGCCGATGTCCTGCATCGCCGTGACCACCGTGACCCGCGCGTCGGCGCCGACGCGCACCCAGGCGTAGGACGGCGGCCCGCCGCCGCCGTACCAGACCTGACTCGCGAGGCCCACGCCACGCTTCCAGGTGCCGTCCGAGCTCGCGCGCACTTCTTCGCGCCGTTCCCAGTGCGGTTCGGCCCGCCGGTAGCACTCGAGGAGGTTTTTCGCCGAGAACGGCCGCTCGTCCATCGCGTCCTGGTCCGCGTGGTTGCGCCTGCGGAGCTCGAGCGGGTTGAGGTCGAGCTTCGCCGCCAGCTCGTCCATCAGGCACTCGAGCCCGAAGGTGCCTTCCACGAAGCCGGGCGCGCGGAAGGCCTTCATCGGCGGCGTGTTCAGCTTCGCGGCGTACTCGACCGTCCGCACGTTCTCACAGGCGTAGAGCATCCGCATGGGCCCGCCGGTCGAGGCCAGCCAGCCGCCCCAGCCGTTCGAGTTGACGAACTCGCCGTCGAGCGCGGTCACCGTCCCGTCCGAGCGGGCGCCGACGCGCAGGCGCTGGATCGTGGCGTTGCGGTTCCCGGCGGCGAGGTTCTCCTCCCGGCGGGTGAGCGTGCACTTGACCGGCCGGCCGGTCCGACGGGCGAGCTCGGCCCCGATGTAGGTGTGGTCGTCGGGGCCGTTCTTCGACCCGAACCCTCCGCCCATGAACTCGCAGACGACCCGGACATGGTCCTGCGGGAGGCCGAAGTGCTCGGCGACGACCTCGCGGATGCCCCAGACGAACTGGGTCGAGATGTAGACGGTGAGGCGGTCCCGGCCCTCCCAGACGCAGACGGACTGGTGCGTCTCCATCGAGTTGTGGAGCACCGTCTGCGTCCGGTACTCGGCCTCGAGCACGACGTCTGCCTCGGCCAGCGCGCGGTCGACGTCGCCGCGCTCGTGGCTGCTTGGCTCGCCGACGAGCTCGCCGCGGCGGACGGCCTCGTCCGGGTCGAGCAGTGGGTCGAGCTCCTCCCACTCGACCTCGAGCCGGCCGAGCGCGGCGCGCGCCTGCTCGTACGTGTCGGCCGCGACGGCGGCGACCGGCGCACCCTGGAACGACGGCTCCGCGGTCAGCGGCTCGACGTCCGGGCCCAGGACGGCGCGGACGCCGGAGGCGCGCTCGGCCATCCGCGTGTCCAGCTCCCGGACGCGCGCCCGGGCGAAGGGGCTGCGAAGCACGGCGGCGTGGAGCATCCCGGGCAGCCGGACGTCGGCGGTGTAGCGGGCCTCTCCGCGGGCGCGGAGGAGTCCGTCCTGCCGCGGGGTCGGTCGCCCGACGGTGTCGCGGGGGCCGGCCGGCCACTGCTCGAGCGCGTCCTCGTCGACGACCACCCACTGCTCCGTGTAGCGGCCCTCGACCTCCTTCTCCGTGCGGATCAGCCGCGCCATCCCGCCCCTTCCGGCCGTGACTTCGTGCCTGGCACCAGGACACGGCTTCTCGGGCCGGTTGGAAGGGCGGGCCGCGCTTGTCCATGCGGTCGTGTCGTCGCCTCCGGCCGTGGCTTGGTGCCAGGCACCAGGACCTGGCCCGTCGGGCCGGTCAGCCTTGCCACGACGAGATCGCCTCCTCGATCTTCGGGTATGCCCCGCAGCGGCAGAGGTTGCCGGCCATCGCGTGGCGGATCTCCTCGGAGCTCGGCGACGGATTCGCGGCGACGAGCGCCGCGGCCGAGACGATCTGCCCCGGCGTGCAGAACCCGCACTGGAGCGCGTCGGCCCGGACGAACGCGTCGACCAGCGGGTGGTCGCGGAGCCCTTCGATCGTCGTCACCTCTCCGTCGACCGCATGGACGAGCGTGATGCAGGAGAGGATGGGTATGCCGTCCACCTGCACGGTGCACGCGCCGCAGTGCCCCTCGTTGCAGGCGACCTTCGTGCCGGTCAGACCGATGTCCTCGCGCAGGTACTGAGCCAGCGAGGTGCCGACCGGCGCCTCGACCTCGTACCCGCCGCCGTTGACCCGCAGCTCAGGCACCGGGCGTCACCGCGATGATGTCCGCGAGGTGGACGAGCGCGAAGACGGAGCGGCTCGTCGCGATCCGCTCCCCCTCCTCCTCGATGTCCGGCAGCTCCCTCCAGAGGTCCTGCGCTGCCGAGAGCAGCTCCTTGATCCGCTCGAGCTCCTCGACGTAGCCATTGCGCTCGTAGCAGGCGTTCAGCGCGAGACCGATGACGCCGACCGTGTCCGCCTGGCGCGTCCAGAGGAGCGGCGCCGCCATCGACAGGTACTGGTGGACCCGGGCGAGCGCCATCGACTGGCGGAACTCGCCGCGGCCGCGCGCCTTCGACGGCTCGAGCGGTTCCCGGCCGTCGGCGATCCGGTTCGCGTTGCCTGCGAGGATCTCGCGGATCTGCGCCTCTTTCAGCCCGGCCGTGACCGCCGTCCGGAGCGAGATCAGCAGCGACTGCGGCTGGCGTCCGTACGGGTAGTCGGAGGCGTAGAGGATCTGCTCCGGCGGAACCTGGTGGAAGAAGTCGAGGAGGTCGACCGGGCTCCAGACCGAGGTGTCGAAGAAAACCCCTTTGCGGCCCGCGAAGTGCCCGGCGAGCGCGGCGAGGTCCGCGATGCCGCCGTGCGCGATGATCAGCTGCGCGCCGGGGTAGCGGTCTACGAGCCGGTGGAGGTGGTCGGCGATCGGCGGCAACCCGCGCCCTCCGTGGATCAGGATCGGCACTCGGCGATCGGCGGCCAGCTCGAAGACGGGCGCGAGCCGCTCGTCGTTGAGGGCGAACCGCTGCGCCCGCGGGTGGAGCTTGATACCCCGCGCGCCGCGGTCGAGGCAGCGGATCGCCTCCTCGACCGGGCCGTGGTTCATGTCCAGGCGGACGTACGGGATCAGCCGCCCGCGCGAGCGCTCGGCGTGCAGGAGCGTCCGGTCGTTCGGACCGCGGAACGCAGGCTCGCGGTCGGGCTCGTCCATGCAGAACATGAAGGCGCGCGAGATGCCGTAGGCGTCCATGATCCGCTCGAGCTCCTCGTACTGGCCCGACATCCCATCGATGTCGAGCCCGAGGTGGAGGTGGCCGTCGACGATCTCGACGTCCTCGGGCAGCAGGCGGCGCAGCTCGTCGTCGTAACTCGAGATCAGCGCCTGAGCACGAGCGAGAGCCGCTTCCACGGCCGCTCAGTCTAGTGAGAGGCCCCGGTATAGGATCCGCTTCATGAGCGACGTTCTGATCTACGCAGACAACATGCACACGCCGGAGCTCCGGCACGAGGTTCCTGTCCCCGCCCCCGACCCGTTCCTGTACGTCGAGAAGAACGGCACGAAGCACGTCGTCATCACGTCCTTCGAGGTCGACCGCATGAAGGAGGTCGGGCTCGAAGCACACCCACTCGAGGCGTTCGGCTGGGACGACCTCGTGGGCAAGGGCCCACGGGAGGAGCAGTTGCTGAAGCTCCTCGTCCAGGCGGTCGAGGGGCTGGACGTCAAGGACGCGGTCGTCCCGCACACCTTCCCGCTCGAGCTCGCCGACGCGCTGCGCGAGAAAGGTGTCCGCGTCACGCCGGACCGCGCGTTCTTCGACGAGCGCCGCCGGGCGAAGAACGAGGCCGAGATCGCGGGCATCAGGAAGGCGCAGCGCGGCACCGAGGCCGCGATGGACGCGGCCCGAGATCTCTTCCGGCGCGCCCAGCCCTCGAACGGGACGCTGACCGTCGACGGCGAGACGTTGACCTGCGAGTTGCTCAAGGCTCGCATCACCGACGTCTTCAACCAGCACGGGCTCGTCGCCGACGAGATGATCGTCGCGCACGGCCCGCAGACCGCCGTCGGCCACGACATGGGCTCCGGCCCGATCGCGCCGAACGAGCCGATCGTCCTCGACCTCTTCCCGCGCGACCGCGAGTCGGGCTGTTACGCGGACATGACGCGGACGTTCGTGGTCGGAGAGCCGCCCGAGGAGCTCGTCGAGTACCAGCGGCTCGTCAAGGAGGCGCTCGACCGGTCGCTCGAGGCCGTGAAGCCCGGCATCGCGGGCCGGACGGTGTTCGAGCTCGTCTGCGACGTCTTCCACGAGGCCGGCTACCCGACGCAGCTGTCGAAGAAGGACGGCGAGGTGCTCGACCGAGGCTTCTACCACGGGCTCGGCCACGGCGTCGGGCTCGAGGTCCACGAGGCGCCCTGGCTCTCGCGTGACCCGGGCACGCTCGCGGCCGGCGACGTGATCACGCTCGAGCCGGGCCTCTACCGGCCCGGCTTCGGCGGCTGCCGCCTCGAGGATCTCGTCCTCATCACCGAGGACGGCGCAGAAAACCTCACGCAGTACCCATACGATCTGACCCCATGACCGAGACGCAGCGCGGGGTTCCCCCACGGACCTGGGGCGCCGCTGACGGTGCGGGGCCGGAGGGGACAGTGTGAGCAACACGGACCCGGAGAGCACCGTGCCGGCAGCGGCGTCGGGCGACGTCGGAGCCGGGCTCCGCCCGGCGGGAGACGGCTCCGGCCAGGGTCGTGGGGCTGCGATCGACACGATGTTCGAAGAGGACCGGCGGTATCCGCCGGCTCCTGAGTTCGCCGCGCAGGCGAACGCGCAGGCGGAGCTGTACGAGCTCGACTTCGAGGAGCTCTGGGCCCGCGAGGCGCAGCGCGTCACCTGGTTCGAGCCCTGGACGACGCTGCTCGACTGGGAGCCGCCGTACGCGAAGTGGTACCTCGGCGGCAAGCTGAACGTCTGCTTCAACTGCGTCGACCGCCATGTCGAGGCGGGCCGGGGCGGCAAGGTCGCCTACCACTGGGAGGGCGAGCCGGACGGCGACCGCCGCGACCTCACCTACGCCGACCTCCAGGCCGAGGTCGTCCGGTTCGCGAACGCGCTCAAGGAGCTCGGTGTCCGCAGAGGGACGAAGGTGGCGATCTACATGGGCATGGTCCCGGAGCTCGCGATCGCGATGCTCGCGTGCACGCGGCTCGGGGCGCCGCACACCGTCGTCTTCGGCGGGTTCTCCGCGGACTCGCTCTCCGACCGGATCAACGACATGGGCTGCACGGTGCTGGTGACCCAGGACGAGGCCTGGCGGCGGGGCGCCAAGGTACCGCTGAAGATCATCGCGGACGAGGCGCTCCAGAACACCCCCGGGATCGAGACCTGCGTCGTGCTCCGCCGCACGGGAGGCGAGGTCTCGATGCACGAGGGCCGCGACCACTTCTGGGACGAGGTCGTGGAGGGCAAGCCCGACGACCCGCAGTCATGCCCGCCCGAGCCGATGGACTCCGAGGACCTCCTCTTCCTGATGTACACGTCGGGTACGACCGCGAAGCCGAAGGGGATCGCGCACACGACGGGCGGCTACCTCGTCGGCATCTCCACGACGCACCACTACATCTTCGACCTCAAACGGGACGAGGACGTCTACTGGTGCGCGGCCGACATCGGCTGGATCACCGGGCACAGCTACATCGTCTACGGGCCGCTCGCGAACGGCACGACCTCGGTGATCTACGAGGGGACGCCGGACTTCCCGGACAAGGACCGCTGGTGGGACATCGTCGAGCGCTACGGCGTCACGATCCTCTACACGGCGCCGACGGCGATCCGGGCGCACATGAAGTGGGGCCCGGAGCACGCCGCCAAGCACGATCTCTCCTCGCTTCGGCTGCTCGGGTCGGTCGGCGAGCCGATCAACCCCGAGGCGTGGATGTGGTACCGCGAGCACGTCGGTGGCGGCCGGACGCCTGTCGTCGACACCTGGTGGCAGACGGAGACCGGAATGATCCTGATCACGCCGTTGCCGGGGATCACGACGACGAAGCCCGGGTCGGCGACGAAGCCGTTCCCCGGCGTGGACGCGGCCGTCTTCGACGAGCAGGGCAACGAGGTCGGGCCAGGCGGCGGTGGGTACCTCGTGCTGCGCAAGCCGTGGCCCGCGATGCTGCGCGGGATCTACGGCGACGAGGCGCGCTACGTCCAGACGTACTGGTCGCGCTACCGGGACGTCTACTTCGCCGGGGACGGCGCGCGGATCGACGAAGACGGCGACTTCTGGCTGCTCGGGCGCGTCGACGACGTGATGAACGTCTCCGGGCACCGGATCTCGACGATCGAGATCGAGAGCGCCCTCGTCGACCATCCGCTCGTCGCGGAGGCAGCAGTCTGCGGGCGGATCGACGCGCAGACAGGGCAGGCGATCGTCGCCTTCGTGACCCTGAAGGGCGGGGAAGAGGGCTCGGAGGAGCGGCTCGCCGAGCTGCGCGACCACGTCGGCCACAAGATCGGTCCGATCGCGAAGCCGGCGAACATCGTCTTCACGCCGGAGCTCCCGAAGACCCGGAGCGGCAAGATCATGCGGCGGCTCCTGCGCGACGTCGCCGAGAACCGGCCGCTCGGCGACACGACCACGCTTGCCGATCCGGCGGTCGTCGAGGAGATCCGCGAGCGCGGCACGACGGAAGCGTCGGAGGACTGAGGTCTCAGCCTCGAGTGATGTCTCGGCGCTGAGCCTCGACCAGTGCGTCGCGCCTCGCCTCGGTTGCCTCCCGCTCGGCCGCGGCGGCCTCTCGGTCGTCACCCGACCGCTTCTTGAAGCGGCCGAGGAAGGCGAGGATCGCGCGTCTCACGGCCCGAGCCTAGACCAGGAACTTGACTCTCCGGTAGCCCGAGGGCCTACGCTCGCGTCGTGGACGAGCTGATGTCGATCGGGCGATTCGCCCGCGTCTCCGGACTCTCGGTCGGGACGCTGCGGCACTACGACGAGGTCGGGCTGCTCCGGCCGGCGGAGGTCGACGGCGACACCGGCTACCGCCGCTACCGGCTCGACCAGCTGCCGCAGGCGCGCGCGATCCGGCGGTTGCGCGAGCTCGAGCTCTCGCTCGACCAGATCCGGGAGGTGCTGGCGACCGGAGATCTCGAGCTCCTGAAGGAGCACCGAGCCCGGCTCGAGGCGGAGATCTGGCGCCACCAGCGCGCCGCCTATCACCTGAAACGACTCATCGAAGGAGAGGACGACCTCATGGCCGAACCGAAGACCGTCGACGCCGACCACCGCTCGCTCGGCGTCGCGCTCTACAACGACACCTGGCGCCTCCTCGAGAAGCCCGACCGGACCCCGGAGGAGGACGACGAGCTCGTCCACCAGGCGCACGCCTCGACCTACCACTGGCTGAAGGCGCCCGAGTGCGAGCCCAAGAACCGGGCGCGCGGCGAGTGGAT
>DASSSO010000216.1:0-3548 GCA_035776735.1 Gaiellaceae bacterium
GCGATCGCTGCGCGATCGCGCCGCCCAGTCTTGCAGTGAGGCTTCCTTCACCCTGAGCGTGGGAAGAGGAACCGGCAAAGCCGGCTCCTCGGCGGCTGCGCCGAGCTCAGGTTCGCGCGGATCGCGAGGGACTGTCCCTCGGACCCGGCTGGCGCGGCCATGGTTTCTGTGCCGAATGTGTGACAAGGACGGTGAGCCCGGCGGCCGTGTGGTGTTCTTCGAGCTCCCCGCGGCCGTGGCCCTGAGGCCAGCAGCCGATCCGAGCTGCGCCGGCCGCCGGCCGCGCGCGGTCCGAAGACGGCAGAGCGCTACCATCGTGCGGGCCATGGCCGAGACCACCCAGACCGTCGAGGAGCGCCTGCAGCAGATCGGGACCCAGCTCGCCTGGGTCCGTGATTACCTTTGACCCCGCCGCCCTCGAATCCCGCGCCGCCGAGCTCGAGCAGACGATGGGCGAGCCCGGCTTCTGGGACGACCAGCGGCGGGCCGCCGACGTCTCCGCCGAGCACGCGCGCCTGACGAGGCGCCTCGAGCGCTACCAGCGGCTCGTCCGCGAGTACGAGGACGCACAGGAGCTCCTCTCGCTCGACGGCGAGCTCGCCGGGGAGCTCGACGCGCACCTGCGCCCGCTCGAGCAGGAGCTCGACCGCCTCCGCGAGGACGCGCTCTTCTCCGGCGACTACGACGCGGGCGACGCGCTCGTCACGATCCACGCCGGCGAGGGCGGGACCGACGCGCAGGACTGGACGGAGATGCTCGTCCGCATGTACCTCAGGTGGGCGGAGCGGCGCGGGTTCAAGGCCGAGGTCGTGGAGGCGAGTCCCGGGGAGGAGGCGGGCCTGAAGTCCGCGGCGATCACCGTCTCCGGGGAGAACGCCTACGGGACGCTGAAGGCCGAGCGGGGCGTCCACCGGCTCGTGCGCCTCTCGCCGTTCGACTCCGCCCACCGCCGCCAGACCTCCTTCGCCCAGGTGATCGTCGCCCCGCTCGTGACCGACGAGGCCGAGGTGGAGATCGACGAGGCCGATCTCCGGGTCGACACGTACCGCGCGAGCGGCGCCGGCGGACAGCACGTGAACAAGACCGACTCCGCGGTCCGGATCACCCACCTGCCGACCGGGATCGTCGTCCAGTGCCAGAACGAGCGCTCGCAGTCGTCCAACAAGCAGACGGCGATGCGGATGCTGCGCTCCCGGCTCGCCGAGGCGGCCGAGGAGGAGCGTGAGGCCGAGCTCGCCCGCGAACGCGGCGCTGCGCAGAACACGGGCTTCGGCAGCCAGATCCGGAGCTACGTGCTCCACCCGTACCAGATGGTCAAGGACCACCGCACCGAGCACGAGACCGGGAACACGGACGCGGTGCTTGACGGCGACATCGACGCCTTCGTGCAGGCATATCTCCTGGAGAAGGCCGCCGGAAAGGTGCTCTAGCAGGGGCTTTCGGTACACTCGACCGTCGTCCTAGAGCTCGAGACGGCGCGCCGCGACGCGCGCGAGCGATGACCGCTGTAGAGGAAAGCACCCCTATGACAGACACGCCGACAGCCCTGGCTGAGCCGGGCGCCCAGGAGACGCCGGCCGCCGCCGCGGGGGCGGGGGCGATGCTCGTCTTCGAGGCCGTCTCGAAGGTCTACGATCCGAACGTGGTCGCGCTCGAGGGGGCCTCGTTCGTGATCGAGAAGGGCGAGTTCGTCTTCCTCGTCGGCCCCTCCGGCTCGGGGAAGTCGACGCTCATCCGCCTCCTGCTGAAGGAGATCGAGCCGACGACCGGCCGGATCGTCATCGGCGGCCGCGACCTCGGTCGCCTACCGCATCGCAAGGTGCCGCAGCTGCGCCGGAACATCGGCTGCGTCTTCCAGGACTTCAAGCTCCTCTCGGACCGGACGACATCCGAGAACATCGCCTACGCGCTCAAGGTGCAGGGCGAGAGCCGCAACGCGATCCGGCGCAAGGTGCCGGAGGTGCTCGGGCTCGTCGGGCTCAGCCACAAGGCGAACTCGTACCCGGACGAGCTGTCGGGCGGCGAGCAGCAGCGCGTCTCGATTGCGCGCGCGTTCGTCAACCACCCGCCACTGCTGGTCTGCGACGAGCCCACCGGGAATCTCGACCCCGACACGTCCGTCGGGATCATGCAGTTGCTCTACCGGATCAACCGCTCCGGGACCACGATCCTGATGGCGACCCACGACCGCGAGATGGTCGACAAGATGCGCCGCCGCGTGATCGCGCTCGAGGACGGACGGATCGCGCGCGATGAGCGGCGCGGGGGGTACGCCTCCGAATGAGGCTGAAGATGATGCTCAGCGAGGCGGTCCGCTCGATCGGCGCCAACATCTCGACCACGGTCGCCGCGGTGATGACGGTACTGATCGGGATGTTCCTGCTCGGGCTGGTGATCGCGTTCGCGACCTACGCCCGCTCGTGGAGCGACGACGTCAAGGCCGGCCTCGTCGTCAAGGTCTTCCACGACCGCGACGCCACGCCGAAGCAGGTGAACGCTGTGCGTGTGATGCTCGAGAAGGATCCGCGTGTCGACCAGAACCGGATCGAGTTCGTCTCCGCCGAGGAGGGTCTCGCGGAGATGCGGCGCCAGCGCCCCGACCTCTTCGGCAGCGACCTGCCGTACAACCCGCTCGGGCCGGCCTGGACGGTCTACCCGACGAAGGCGGAGTACGTCGAGGAGATCGCCGCGACGGTCGGGCAGGGAACCCAGGCGAGCCCCTACCCGGCAGGGGTCCACAACGTGACCTACGGGAAGGAGAAGGCGAAGCGGATCCTCAAGGTCGCGAACATCATCAACGCGATCTTCGGGATCGCCGTCCTCGTGCTCCTCTCCGCGGCCGCGATCCTGATCGCGAACACGATCCGTCTGTCGATCTTCGCCCGCCGGCGCGAGATCGAGGTGATGAAGCTCGTCGGGGCGACGAACTGGTTCGTCCGCGGCCCGTTCATGCTCGAGGGCCTGATCTGCGGGCTCGTCGGCTCGCTGCTCGCCGTGATCCTGCTCTTCGTGAGCAAGGAGGCGGCGCTCCCGTCCCTCCTGCCGCGGCTGACGAGCGACCCGGACGTGCAGGCGCTCGGGTTCTGGCTGAACGCGCTCATCCTGCTCGGCCTCGGGCTCCTGCTCGGCGCAGCCGGGTCGGGGCTCACTCTCCGCAGATTCCTCCGGGTCTAGTTGTCTGAGCGCATGGTCGTGGAGGTGGCCCGGCGGGGCCGCTTCTTCGTCGGCGAGCCGTTCTTCACGCCGGGAGTCCCGATCACGCTCGACCGCCGCGGCCTCGAGGCCGTCGAGCCGGGGCACCTCGCAGTCGTCGTCGCCGGGAAGCGCGGGCGGGCCCGGCTGGAGAAGAGCCTCGGTCCCGCGGGCCGGATCGACAACGTGCTCGAGGCGCTCCTGGAGCAGGAGGGAGTGCGATCCGCGTTCGAGCCGCACGACGCCCCGGCGCCGAGCCTCGAGGGACGCGTCGACCTGCGAGACGAGCTCTGCTTCACGATCGACCCCGACACCGCCAAGGACTTCGACGACGCGGTCGCAGTGCGTAGGGAAGG
>DASSSO010000012.1:0-6140 GCA_035776735.1 Gaiellaceae bacterium
GACGGCGCCGCGCTCGCGTGGGAGTGTCGCGCCGCCGGAGAGCTCGCGCAGAAGCGTCGCCTTGGGTGGATGACGCACAGACGGCTGAGGTGGTGGAGGAAACACGGCTACCCGGCGAAGCGCGGCAGGCGATTCAACGCAGCAGCGCCGCCCGAACGCGTGCCGAGCAGGAACGCGAAGACGCACAGCGCGTGACGACCGCGGCGGCCGAGCTGCTCGTCAAACGGCTCGGCCTGGGCGTGCGCGACGCGGGCGAGCTGCTCGGGCTGTCGTACCAGCGAGTTCAGCAGCTCGTCGGCTCGCGGTAGCGCCGCGCGAAGACGGCGCTGATTCGCGACATTCAGATGCGCTTCTTTCCGGCTGAATCGAGAGGTGCTCGCACAAGGCGCACTCGAGCTCGCGCACGAGCTCGACTTGGAGGGCGTTCCGACGTGTCCGCTGTGCCTCCTCGACCTCGCGTCGGAGATCAAGCAGGGGCGAACTCCCTCGCGAGCGCTCGTCAGGCGGACGACGGACTGGGTGTGGATGGAGAGCGGCGAGGCGGTGAAGCAACTCCTCGTGCGCGCGCGGATGCGCGAGGTGCCGTTCGCCGAGGACGCTCTGCGCGATCTCGAGCTGAACGGCTGGCAGGGCCGTTTCGCCGAGACCGTCGTGTGGCGGCTTGCCTGCGAGCTCGCCGAGGATCTCGATCGCTGATTGGTGCTATCACATTGCTAGCATGAAGCCGATGCCCACGCTCAACATCAGGAACGTCCCTGCGCACGTAGTAACGACGCTGAAGCGCCGCGCACAAGAGAACGGTCGCTCGCTGAACGCCGAGGTAGTCGAAGCTCTCAAGGACTACGACGCGCGTCATACCAATAGAGCCGAGCTTCGCCGTCAGCTCGAAGAGTTTCGGCGCGAGTGGCTCGCGCCGACCGGCGCACCGACACCAGAGGAGGCGATTCGAGCAGGACGGGAGGAGCGGGACCGGCGCATTGCGGGCGACCTTTGATGCCAGTGTCTTCGTTCGTTCGCTCGTCGACCGTGAACCGCTAGCGGCGCAGTGGATCGACCGCGCGATCGATGAAGTCGCCGTAACCGTTCCGAGTCTGCTCTTCGCCGAGGTGGCGAATGCGTTTGCCGTCTACGTTCGGGCGGCCCGACTCTCCGAAGAGGGCGCGCTTGCGCGGCTCGATTTCACGCTGCGCGTTCCAAGGCAGGTCGTGGAGATCGGGACGCTCGCGCCGGCCGCGCTCGGAGTTGCTCTCGCACGGGGATTGAGCGTCTACGACGCCTGCTACGCGGTGCTCGCCGATGCGGAGGACGCAGTCCTCGTGACGGCCGATCGACGGCTCGCGACGGCGGTCACGCGGGCTGAGCTGATCTGAGGGCGAGGCGGCGGCCCTGGGCTGAAGCTCAGCTAAGACGCTCGAGCCGTCGGCGGAGCCGCTCGACGTCCACGCGCCTGCCGCTGCAGAACTCGCAGCGAAAGCGCAGGTCGAGCCGGGTCCGGCGGACGACGTCGGCCATGAAGGCGTCGCACGTGACCAGGCGGCAGCGGGGAAGGGCGACTGCGAGCGCACGGAGGTCCAGGCGGTCGTTCCGGCGCATCCGACGTTCGGGAGAGTCGGGTTCGAGGACTGTCTGGAGCCGTAGCTCGCAGTGACGCTCGACGGCGCCGCGCTCGCGTGGGAGCGTCGCGTCGCCGGAGAGCTCTCGCAGAAGCGCGAACACGATTCCGCTCAGGTAGTTCTGATCGAGGTAGAGGAACAGCGGCGTGTGCGAGAGCGTGGACACGTCATGCGGGCTGCGCGGCTCGCAGAAAGCGGCCCACCGCCTGTTTGAAGCCGTCGGCCGCCACCGCACTCTGGTGGTCCTCCCCTGCCAGCGTGACCAGCTCCGCACCGGCCACTGCCGCCGCGAGCTGACGCGCCGATGGCAGCACCTCGTCCTCGTCCCCGACCACCACCAGCAGCGGCAGATCCAGCCGGCGCAGGGCAGCTTGATCGGCTTGCGTCCGCTCGCTGCGCTGGAACGCCGCCAATGCCGGGAGGTCGTTCCCGCGGCGTTCGACGGACTGTCGGAACCGCAACGCCGGCAGGTCGCCGATCGTCGCAGGATCGGCCGCCTCCAATGCCTCGGCGAGCGCCGCGCGCCCTTGCGGATCGAACGCAGGGCTCGGCAGACCGGCGCCGCCGACAACGGCTGTGCTGAACCGCTCAGCATGGCGAGACACCAGGTTGAGCGCGACCAGTGCGCCCATGGAATAACCCATGATGTGCGCGCGCGGCACGCCCACCGCGTCCATCACGGCCAGCACGTCGTCGGGGATCCGGTTGCCGGCGTAGGACTCGGGCGAATGCGGTTTGACGCTCGAGCCGTGGCCGCGGCAGTCAAGGCCGATCACGCGGTGCCCTTCGCCAACAAGGAAGTCGACCCAGCCGCTGTTCCGCCAATCTCTGTCGAAGCTGGACGAGAACCCGTGCACGAGGACGATGGGCCGACCCTCGCCGATCACCTCGAAGTTGATCGGCACGCCACCCGACTCGACGGTAGGCATGGCTAGTCGTCGCCGTCCAGGCGGACCGACAGCTCCGCGTCGACGCTGACGGCAGCGTAGTGGCCGGCCGTCCCGGGGCCGGGGTTGACGATGCGCGTCCGGCCGATCTCGTCGACGCCGCGGGCCTCGTGGATGTGGCCGCAGAGGACGAGGTCGGGCTGCTCTCGCTCGACGATTCGGCGGACGACGACGCTCCCGACGTGCCTACCGTCGCGGAGCCGGTCGCAGGCCGTGCCCTCGGGCGGAGCGTGCGGGCAGAAGATCCGGACACGACAGCCCGCCACGGCCTCGAAGGCGCTCTCGCTCCTGCGCTCGAGCTCCTCGTCGGCGAGCTCGTACGGCGTCCACAGCGGCGAGAGCGGCGCGGCCGACACGCCGCAGACGCCGATCTCGCCGAAGACGACGCCGCGGGCGTCCAGGCTCACCCCGAGGTCGACCAGGCGGGCATCGATTGCGGGCGAGTCCATGTTCCCGGCAAGCGCGAGCAGCCGTGGCACGAGCGGCTTCCACTGCTCGATCGCCGTCTGGGCATCGTCGGGACTTCCGCCCGTCGTGATGTCACCGCCGACGATCAACAGGTCGACCGCGCCGATGGCGGCGATCGCCTCGGGCACAGCCTCGAAGCGGTCGTGCACATCGACGACGTAGGCGATCAGCACGGCGCCCCATTCTCACTCTCGGGGCGACCGCTGTTAGCGTGGCCGCAAAGCGTGGACGAACAACGCAAGATCGAGCTTGGGCCCCTGTTCACGGCCGGAGCCGTCGTCGGCGTCTACGGCCTGGCGCGCCGGCGGTGGCTCGCCGTCGCCGCCGGAGTCGGCGCGATGTGGCTCGACCAGCGCTCGGAGCTCGGCCTCGCCCTGAGGGAACGTTTTCGGCCTCTGTTGATCCAGATCGTCCCCGACGAGGACGGACGGCCCGTCGCCGACCTACCGGACAAGCGCCCGTAGCACCTCGTCGCCGTAGCGCTCGAGCTTCGCCGGGCCGACGCCCGAGACCTTCGCGAGCTGCCAGAGCTCCGTCGGCCGGCGCCGCGCGATCTCCTCGAGCGTCGAGTCGTGGAAGACGACGTACGCCGGCACCTCGTCCCGCCGCGCACGCTCCAGCCGCCACACCTTCAGCGCCTTAACGACCGGGTCGTCGGCCGCCGGGCGCTCGGGCTCCTCGACGCCCAGCTCGCGCAGGAAGCGGCTCGGCTCGCCCGACCAGGTGATCTCCAGGTGGCGCTTCGCGCGCGTCATCCCGACATAGAGGAGGCGTCGCTCCTCCGCCAGGGCCTCGCCGAGCTTCGCCCGCTTGAAGGGCAGCTCGCCCTCCTCCAGCCGCGGCAGGAACACGACCTCGAACTCCAGGCCCTTTGCCCGGTGGTAGGTCAGGAGATTCACGCCTCGGCCTGAAGCCTCCTCACCGAAGCGGCTCTGGAGGTCGGCGAGGAACTCGGCGACCGTGCCCTCGCCGAACTCGTCGGCGAGCCGGACGAAGCGGGCGAGGTCGCCCTGGCGGGTCAGCTCGTCCTCGCCGACGCCGTCCGGCACCGCCTCGGCCATTCCCTGCGCGCGGGCGACCTCGGCGACGATCTCGACCGGCCGTGCGCCTGATCCGCGCAGCGCCCGGATCATCCCGCGCGCCGCCGGCCGCGCCAGGAACGCGCCGCCCCGCACCTGGTAGGGGATGCCGGCCTCCGAGAGCGCCTCCTCGAACTCCTCCGAGCGCGAGTTGATCCGGTAGAGCACCGCGATCTCCTCGTACGAGATTCCCTCGCGGTGGTAGGTGGCGATATTTCCGACGATGGAGCCGACCTCGGCCTCGGCGTCCTCGCACCCGCGCAGCACGGGCTGCTCGCCCGGCGGGCAGGTCGCGCGGAGCACCTTCTTCGCGCCGCCCAGCTTCGGCACGAGCCGGTTCGCGAGCTCGAGGATCTCCGGCGTCGAGCGGTAGTTCTCCTCGAGCCGGAACACCTGGCCGCGGGCGCGCAGCAGGTGCTCCGGCGTCGCGCCCGTGAACGAGTAGATCGACTGGTAGTCGTCGCCGACGACGCAGAGCTCGTCCCGGTCACCGAGCCAGCGCTCGAGCAGTGTCTGCTGGAGCAGGTTGACGTCCTGGTACTCGTCGACCGTGAAGGCGCGGTAGCGCTCGCGGAAGATGCGGGCCGCCTCGGCATCCTCGTCGTAGAGCCGGATCGCGAGCTCGAGCAGGTCCTCGAAATCGATCCGGCCGTGGCGCTCCTTCTGCTGCTCGTAGCGCCGGAAGACGCTCGCCATCAGGTCCTCGGCGATCGGCGGCGCGTGCCCGTCCAGCCCGTCGAGGTAGGTCTCGGGCGTGAGGCGCCGGTTCTTCGCCCACTCGATCTCCTGGGCGAGGTCGCCGAGCGCTCGGAACTTGTACGGCGGCGGCAGCGTGCGCCGGATCGGCTGCAGCGTCAGCGCCTTCGACGGCAGGATCTGGCCGAGCCGGTTTCCGGCGAAGAACCGCAGCTGCGCGAGCGCGGCCGAGTGGAACGTCCTGGCGGCGACCCCGCGGACGCCGAGGCCGGCCAGCCGCTCGCGCATCACGCCGGCGGCCTTGTCAGTGAACGTGACGGCGAGGATCTCCGACGGCTCGAAGGCGCCGGTCAGCACCTGGTTCGCGATCCGGCGCGTGATCGTCGTCGTCTTGCCCGAGCCCGCGCCGGCGAGGATGCAAACCGGCCCGCGCACGGCCTCGACCGCGGCGCGCTGCTGCGGGTTGAGCCCCTCGAAGACGTCCGTCGTCACACAGGCGAGCTTAGGCCGGGCGTCGGCGGGCTCTGAAACGAATCTGGAACTTCGCTGGCTAGAGTCGGGTCCGTGGCCGGTCTCTCGGCGCAGCAGGTCGCCGACCTCGTCCCGTGCCCGCCGGAGCAGGTGTTGCGGCTGGACGAGCTCGGCCTTCTCGACGCGCACCGCGAGGGCGCGGGGTTCACGTCCTCGGCCGTCCATGTCGTCCGGCTGATGGCCTCGTTCGAGGAGGCCGGCGTGCCGCTCGACGACGTCGCCCGGGCTGTCGCCTCCGGCGAGCTGTCCTTTCCGCTCGGGCTCTTCCTGCCCGAGCCCGTCGCGCTCTCGGAGACGTACGACGAGCTCGGCGCCCGGCTCGGTCGCTCACCTGAGCTACTGCGCCGTCTCAGCCGCGAGCTCGGGGTGCCGCCGGCGCCCGGAGACCGGATCCGGCACGAGGACGCCGAGCTGCTCTCACTGCTCGTCACGACCCTCGACCTCGCGGACGACGAGGAGCTCTCGCGCTTCGCGCGGCTCTACGGCGGCAGCGTCCAGCGGCTCGTGACCGCCGGGCTCCAGTTCTTCGACCGGGCGGTTCGCCAACGCGTCGAGGGCTACGAGATCCCGACGGAGGAGAAGGACCGCGTCACGTACCAGAAGGCAGGCGAGTACACGCAGCTGGTCGGGTCGATCGTGCCCTGGCTCCAGCGGCGCCACCGAGAGGTCGCCGTGATCGACTACCTCGTCGGCGTCACCGAGTGGTTCATGGAGGACCGAGGCATCAGGGCGCAGCCGCCGAAGCAGCCGCCGGCGATCGCGTTCCTCGACCTGACCGGCTACACGGAGCTCGCGGAGGAGCGCGG
>DASSSO010000121.1:0-10545 GCA_035776735.1 Gaiellaceae bacterium
GCGGAGGCGGTCGCGCAGCCATTCGATCTGCCGCAGCTCGCGGTCGCCGTAGCGCCGCTGCGCGCCGCCGGTTCTCGACGGCGCCGGAACGCCGTAGCGCTCCTCCCATTTCCGCAGCGTCGCGGCCGGCACGCCCGTGCGCCGTGCCACCGCCTGGATGTTCACGCCCGAAGTCTAGGAGGGTCTAGGAGGGGACGAGCACGAGGTTGAAGACGGCGGTCGTCCGGCCGCTCCGCGGATAGTGCTGGGTGACGAGCGTCCTGAAGCCGCGGGCGCTGACGCGCAGGTGGATGTGCGGCGGGCGGCCCTCGTAGCCCGCGGGCCGGTTGCTCTGGAAGCGGTAGCGGCCGTCCCTCGCCGAGAAGAGCGTCGCGCGGTGGGCGTCGTCGTACCGGCCGCGCGGGTTGACGAGCCAGAGCTCGATGCGGGCCCGCGCGATCGGTCGGCAGCGGGTCGTCAGGACGCGGCCGCTCAGGACGTAGCCCGTGCCGACCCGGGAGCGGACCGGTGCGCCAGGCTCGTAGAAGGGCCCGAGCGCATCCGCCCGCGTCGGGGCGCAGCGAGGCGCCGCGTCGGAGCCGGGCGAGCCGCCGGCCAGCGCGAGCGCGACGAGCGCGAGGGCGGCGACGCGCGCCATGCCACAGAGGCTACGGGAAGAGCGTCAGCTCCGGCTCTCGCAGCCCGCGCAGGACGTCGAGATCGACCTCGACGCACAGGATCCCGCGCGCCGTCGCGAGTGTCATCGCCTGTGGCTTCAGCTTCTGCGCGGCGAGGATCCCGCGGCAGGCCGCCTTCGCCGGATCGACGCGGATGCACTCGAGGTAGCGCGAGAGCTGCTCGACCGCCTCGATCGTCCCGATCCGCTTGATCTCGACCGCCACCCATCCGCCCTCGAAGTCGCGACACATCAGGTCGACGGGCCCCACCTCGGTGGCCCACTCCCGCCGGACGAGCCGAAGCTCCTCGCCCAGCCGCTCCGGATGGGCCGCGAGCGCCTCCTGCAGGTCGCGCTCGACACCGTCCTTCTCCAGCGCCGCCGCCTCCCCCATCTCGTGCTCGACGTCGCTCAGGACCTCGAGCATGGTGATCTCGAGCCGGTCCTCGGTGCGTCCAGCGCGCTTGCGCACGACGAGCCGGCCGCCGTCCTCCTCGATCACCGTCGGCGGGGTCATCCAGTTCAGCGGCTTGTAGCCTCCGGCGTCCGCGTGGACGAGCACGGAGCCGTCCTCCTTGAGCATCAGGAGCCGGGTCGACTCGGGCAGGAAGGCGGCCAGGCGTCCCGTGTAGGAGACCTCGCAGCGGGCGACGATCAGGCGCACGGGCTCGACCGTACCGTCCACTTCGGACGTGTCCGAGTGACAGTCACTGCGACAGGGCCCTCCGGTACGCTTCGGCCGGATGGGCGACTTCGGCCTCTACCTCCTGTTCATGGTCCCGCCGCTCGTGCTCGGGCTCGTGATCCAGGCCTGGCTCAAGCGGACGTTCGCACGCTACTCGGGGGTGTCGATCGCCTCCGGGCTCCACGGCGCGCAGGTCGCCCGGACGATCCTCGACCGGAACGGGCTGACCGAGGTTCCCGTGGAGGTCTCGCCGGGCGGGCCGCTCTCCGACCACTACGACCCGCGTAAGAAGGCGCTGTTCCTCTCGGAGCCGGTCTACAACCCGCCGAGCGTCGCCGCCGCGGCCGTCTCTGCGCACGAGACCGGCCATGCGCTCCAGGACTCGCGGGGCTACGTGCCGCTGAAGATCCGCTCGGCGATGTACCCGGCGGTGGCGTTCGCGTCCAACGCGTGGATCTGGCTCCTGCTGATCGGAGCCGTGCTGGGCGCCCTCAACCTCGTCGCGCTGGCACTGATCCTCTACGCGGTCGCCGTCGCCTTCCACCTCGTCACGCTGCCCGTCGAGTTCAATGCCTCGCGCCGGGCCTCGGCACAGCTACGCGAGCTCGGGATCGTGGGCGCCGGCGAGCAGGAAGGCGTGAACAAGGTCCTCACGGCCGCCGCGCTCACCTACGTCGCCGGCGCACTGGCAGCGCTCTCGTTGCTGCTCTACTACGCGCTGATCTTCTTCGGAAACCGCGACTAGCGGCCCGCCGCCTCCTCTGGCCCGTAGACGACGAGGGCCCAGATGATCACGATGTTGAGCGCGATGATCAGCACCGCCCAGATCGGGTAGTACGGGATGAAGAAGAAGTTCGCGACCGCGCTGAGAACGGCGAGGAAGACTCCGATGCTCCGCGCCCAGACGGCGCCCGTGTAGATCGACACGCCCGCGAACGCGATGATCGCGCCCAGGATCAGGTGGATCCAGCCCCAGGTCGTCACGTCGATGTCGTAGACGTAGTTCGGCCCGACAACGAAGAACTCGTCCTCGAAGATCGCGGCCAGCCCCGCGAGACCCTGGAAGATCCCGACCAGCAGCATGATGGCACCGGCGAAGGCGGCGAAGCCGTACGCCCAGCCGCTGACCGTGCCGGTCCTGTCCATCGTGGACATCTACTGCTCCTTTCGTTGGGTGGTCGGGAACTCTTTCGCCGTCTGCCGCCGTAATACCTCCACGCCGAGGGCCAGCGCGACTGCGCCGGCGAGCACGAGCTGCCAGCGCTGCGTCTGGATGGTGGGGCCCCACCAGACGAGCAGGCCCAGCAGCACCGCCGCACCGCCGAACGCGATCTCGGGCCGCGCGAGGTAGGGAGCGAGCCAGCGCCTCGCGTCGCCGGCGGTGGAGGACGGCCCGGCGAGCCAGACGGCGGCGAGGAAGATCACCCCGAGGCCGACGAGCGTCAGCCCGCCGTCGCGGAGCTGCGCCGTGAGGATGTCCCAGGCGTCTCCGGCGGCCTGCTCCACGGACTCCGTCGTCGCGAGCTCGTCCACGACGATCGAGCCTGCGATCCGCCTGACCACGAGCACGATCACGCCGGCGACGATCGTCGAGATCCCGATCATCCGCAGGATGTCCCGGCGCCGCCCCTCCGCGAGCCACAGCGCGAGCGCCCACAGCGCGAGCGGCACCAGCCACAGCCAGGTGCCGAGCACCTTGAACAGCTGGGTCAGGTCCTGGGCGGTCTCGAGCTGGTCGGACTCCAGGATCGTGATGCGGCCGGCATCGGGGTTCGCGAGCAGGCGCTCGTCGAGCCGGCCGACGATCGCGACGCGGTCACCGAGCTGGACGATCAGCGGCTGGAGGTCCAGCACGACCCGTCCCTCGGCGGTGGA
Source organism: Gaiellaceae bacterium (assembly GCA_035776735.1). Lineage (GTDB taxonomy): Bacteria > Actinomycetota > Thermoleophilia > Gaiellales > Gaiellaceae > JACDAN01. The sequence continues at coordinate 3,216 of DASSSO010000121.1, forward strand.
GACGGCACGCGTCTCGTCCTCGAGCACGCGCAGAAGGTTGCGGTGCGTCTCCGTGATCGCCCTCACCCACAAACGCTGGGGCCTCGGCCGCTCGAGCAGCCGTTGCGCGGCCCGGTCGGCGCCGATCTGCACCGCTCCTGCGATCGGCCCGGCCAGCGCCTGCTGCTCGGGCGGCAACCGCTCGGCGAGCGCGGCTTCGACGTCGACGACGGTGAAGAGGCGCTCGACGAGCGTCGCGGCGATCTGGTCGCGGATCTCCGGGTCGGCGATCAGGTCTCCGGCGGTGTCCTCGACCGTGTCCGTGTCGAGCGCCTGGAAGCGGATGTAGCCGGCTAGGAGGCTGAGGATCGCCAACAGCGCGCCCAGGAGCACGAGCGTGCGGACGAGCAGCATGCGGCCCACGCCCGTACTCCTACCGGGGGCCCCAGCTCTCTGTCATCGTCCTATCTGGGCTATTGGTAGTTCGGTACATCGGGCACGCAACCGTGCTCATCGAGCTCGACGGCGTTCGGCTGCTGACCGATCCGCTGCTCCGGAACCGCGTTGCGCACCTGCGCCGGGCCGAGCGCCTGAAGGATGCGCCGACGGAGGCCGACGTCGTGCTCGTCTCGCATGCGCACCACGACCACCTCGACCTGCCCTCGCTCCGGATGCTCCGGCCGGGCCACCTCGTGGCGCCGCGCGGCCTCGCGCCTCTGCTGGCGGAGTTCGACGTGACCGGAGTGGCGGAGGGCGACGAGCTGGAGATCGGGCCGGTCACGGTACGGGCGACGCACGCGGAGCACGAGGGCGGCCGTCCGCCCTTTCGCGCCGGAGTGACGCTCGGCTACGCGATCCTCGGGTCGAAGCGCGTGTTCTTCGCGGGTGACACCGAGCTTTTCGACGGGCTGGAGGGGCTCGTCCCCGGCCTCGACGTCGCGCTCGTCCCGATCTGGGGCTGGGGCCCTTCGCTGGGGCGCGGCAAACATCTCGACCCCGCGACCGCCGCGGAGGCGGTGCGCCGCCTGGCGCCTCGGATCGCTGTGCCGATCCACTGGGGCACCTACCGGCCGTTCCACCGCGGCGCGGAGGCGCGCTTCCTCTCCGAGCCCGCCGAGGCCTTCGTGCGGGAGGCGGCGGCCGTGGCGCCCGAGGTCGACGTCCGGGTCCTGCGCCCGGGCGAGGAGCTCACCGTCGAGTAGCTAGTGCGAGAGCCCCGCCTTGAGGCCGATGATCGCCAGGCCGACGGCGAGGTTGACGGCGACGCTGACGACGCCGCCGAGGCGGCTCATGTGCTCGACGTTCGCGTAGCGAACACCCTGGACGACGAGCGTCGCGAGGCCGAAGAGGACGGCGATCCACCCGGCGGTCGCCTCCTCGAGGACGCCGAGCGCGCCGAGCAGGAGCGACGTCACGGGCGCGACCGCTGCGAGAGGAATCGCGAACTCGCGCCGCGCGATGCTGCCCACCTCCGCCCAGTCGAGCCGCCGGTTGAGCGCGATCGTCTCGCCCAGCGCCTCCGAGTACACGTGCGCGAACCAGAAGACGAGCACCGTCGAGGCGACCACAGCGGCCAGGCTGCCCGCGTCGGGCTCGCCGTGGGAGCCGGCGGCGATCGCCGCCATGACGACGATCGTGCCGTAGACCGTGCCGGCGATCTGGTCCGGCGGCGTGTCGAAGAGGTAGCCGCGCAGGCGGCTCATCGCGACTGCTCGAGGCGCTCGAGACGCTCTTCGATCCGCGCAAGGGTCGCGGCCTGCTCGCTCTCGAGCTGCTCGATCCGGGCCTGATCAGATCGTCGCGTCTTCGAGAGCAGGGCGGAGACGATCACGCTCGTGAGCGTCGGGATGAACGCGAGCCCGGTCAGCATCAGCATCGCCGCGACCACCCGACCGCCCGGGGTCTCCGGGACGACGTCGCCGTAGCCGACCGTCGTCACCGTCGTCACCGCCCACCAGTACGCGAGGCCGATGCTCGTGAACGTGCCCGGCTCGACGAGCCGCTGGAGCAAACCGGCGACGCCGACCAGGACGAGAGCCACGGAGACCACGGTGCCGACTGCGCGCCAGAGCGAGAGTCGCTCGTACCAGCGCTCGACCCGTCGCTGCAAGCGCACCTGCATGCGCCCAGAGTTCGCTGCGTTGCGGCTCGACCCCTGCCTGCGCACGTCGTAGACTCGGGCCGTGCTGCTGAACCCGATCTCCACGAAGTCGGACTTCGGGCTCTCGGAGGCCGAGGAGCTCGCGTCGTTGTGGTGGGTCTACCTCGTCGGCGGGATCATCTCCCTCGTCTTCGGCGGGATCATCCTCGCCGTCGACTGGGGGATCGACAGCCTGGCAGCGTTCATCGGCACGCTCTTCATCATCGAAGGCGTCGCGTTTCTCGTCACGAAGCCGCTCGACGCCGGTGACCGGACGACGAACGTCGTCGCCGGGCTCCTCGCCGCAGGCGCCGGCATCGCCCTCCTGGTCTGGCCCGACAAGGGCCTGTACACGCTCGCCATCTTCGTCGGGATCTTCATCGTCTCGAGCGGCGTCCTGCACGTCGTCGGCGCCTTCGCGAACCGCCACGCGCCGCATTGGTGGATCGTGCTCGTCCTCGGGCTGATCGAGATCCCGATCGGGATCTGGGCGCTGCGCCGCCCCGGGCTGACGCTCGCGATCGTGATCACGCTCGCCGGTGTCTGGGCAATCGTCGTCGGCGTCTGGCAGTGCCTGATCGCGTTCGAGGTCCGGAACCTGCCGAAACGCTGGCGCCCCCGGCCGGCGTAGCTACTCCAGGGACGTGATGAAGACGGCGGCGGCGAAGCCGAGCGTCGTCAGCAGGCCAACCGCCCGACCGCCCTTCTCGAAGGCCTCCGGCATCATCGTGTCGGCCAGCATGGTCAGGATCGCACCGGCGGCGAACGCGAGCACGAAGGCGACCGTGTTGCCCGAGGCGCCGTCCAGGAGCGTGTAGCCGAGCGCGGCGGCGACCCCGGCGACGAGCGTCACGCCCGCCCAGAGCGCGTAGATGCGACCGCTCCGCCAGCCCGCCTTCTTGAGGCCGGAGGTGGCCGCGGCGGACTCGGGAAGGTTCGAGAGGAAGACGGCGGCGAGAAACGCCGCGCTCACGCCTTCGCCCGTGAGCAGGTCCATCCCGACGACGAACGACTCGGGGATCCCGTCGAGGACGATGCCGAGCACGATCGCGAGCGCGGCGCCGCCGGCCTGGCGGCCAACCATGCTCTTGCGCCCCTCGCCGCCCATCCGGTCGATCAGCGCATCGCCGAAGTAGAACGTCAGGGCGCCGGCGAATAGCCCCGCGGCGGCCCAGATGCGGTCCTCGACGACCTCGACTGCGTCGAGGGCGAGCTCGAACGCGACCGCGCTGATCAGCACGCCGGCCCCGAAGGCCATGACGAGGCCGATCACCCGTTCCGCGAGGTCGAGCTTGAGGGCGAGCAGGCCGCCGACGAGCAGGGACGAGCTCGCGAGCGCGCCCCAGAGGAACGCCTCGATCAGTAGCGGTCCCCCGCCGTGATCCAGGCAACGAACGCTGCGGGAATCGCGCCGGCGGCGATGAGGATCCCGATCAGGACGAAGTCCATCGCGACCAGGACGACGCCGACGATGAAGCCGATGACGAGGACGGCCAGAGCGACCAACAACGGGCGCCCGCGTTCGACTGTGCTCATGATGTGTCTCCCTTCGGTCGGAGGATGCAACGGAAGCCGATGTGGCCCGTCGCGGTGTCGACGGTCTCCCCCTGCCTCGCCGACGGCCGGTAGCGCAGGCAGTAGTTCGGCGCGCAGAGGTGCGAGCCGCCCTTGATCACCTTTCGGGGGAAGGTCTCACCCGGCAGCGGTTCCGGTGCGCAGCACGGCGCGTCCGCGCTCTGCGCCGTGAACCAGTCGGTCGTCCACTCCCAGACGTTGCCGGTCATGTCGTAGAGGCCGTAGCCGTTGGGGGGAAAGCTCCCGACGGGCGAGGTCCCCTCGAACCCGTCGTCCTTCAGGTTCTGCCAGGGGAACTCGCCCTGCCACGTGTTCGCCATCGTCATGCCGCCGGGAAACTGCTCGTCTCCCCACGCGAACACCGCGCCGTCGAGCCCGCCGCGGGCCGCGTACTCCCACTCGGCCTCGGTCGGCAGCTCCTTGCCGGCCCAGGTGGCATACGCCTCCGCGTCCTCGTACGCGACCTGCACGACGGGATGGTGGTTCTGGCCGTCGATCGTCGTCCCCGGCCCTCCCGGCTGCTTCCAGGACGCTCCGGGGACGTACTCCCACCAGTTGCGATAGTCGGCCAGCGAGACGCGGCTGTCCGGCTTCCGGAAGACGACGGAGCCCGGGACGAGCAGCTCCGGATCGGCCTCCGGGTAGTCGGCGGGGTCGAGCGGCCGCTCGGCGACCGTGACGTAGCCGGTCTCGCGGACGAAGCGGCGGTATTCACCGGCCGTGACCTCGTGCACGTCGACCCAGAACCCGTCGACGGCGACCTCGCGGACCGGCCGCTCCTCGGGGTAGAAGTCCTCCGAGCCCATGCGGAACGTCCCGCCGGGGATCCACTCCATCTCGGAGCGTTCAGCGGGGGAGACCGCCAACTACGTCGACCTCACGGCCCCTGGACGGGTCAGCGACCAGATCACCCAGACGGCCAGCGCGATCATCAGCAGCGACCAGAACGGGTAATACGGGATGAAGAAGAAGTTCGCGACGGCGCTCACCACGGCCAGCACCACTGCCGTGACCGCGGCCCAGGCCGCGCCCGCGAACAGGTAGATGCCCGACAGCAGGATCAGGATCCCGAGCAGCAGGTGGATCCAGCCCCAGGCCGTCGTGTCGATGTCGAACGTGTAGTTCTGCGTGACGACGTAGAAGTCGTCGTCGATGATCGCGACCAGGCCGGCGATCACCTGGAAGCTCCCGATCAGGATCATCATCACCCCGGCGAACGTGATGCCGCCGACGGCCCAGCCGGAGACCGACGGGGTGTCGGATCGGGCGTCGTGCTCACTCATCTCTCTCTCCTTTCGTCGCGACGCGGCCGAACGCCGCCGACGCTACGAGAGCGGCGACAGCGCTTCATCGTCCCGACAGGATGAACCACCGGGCCGACGCCATGGCCATCATCCCTCCGTGGACCGAACCCCCGAGCCCACACAGCGCCCGCGCCGGTCTTGGCGCCGGCTCCTCGTCGGCCTGCTGGCCGCCCTGTTCGTCCTGGCGACCTTCGCCTACTTCCTGCCGAAGATCGCCGACTACCGCGACGTCTGGGACGTGCTGCAGGGACTGTCGTGGCAGTGGGCGATCGCGCTCGCGGGGGTGACGGTGCTGAACCTGCTCACCTTCGCCCCGCCGTGGCTCGCCGCCCTGCCCGGGATCTCGTTCAGGCGGGCCTTCGCGCTGACGCAGATGGCCACGGCCCTCGCGCTCGTCGTCCCGGGAGGCGCCGCCGTGGGGATTGCGGGCTCGTACGGGATCCTCAGGCGGTGGGGCTTCCCCCGGCGGGCGATCGGCCGGGCGCTCACGCTCGTCAGCCTCTGGAACCAGTTCGCGAATCTCTCGTATCCGATCATCGCGATCTTCCTGCTGACCGTCGAGGGCGGAGACTCGCCGCTGCTCGCGACGGCGGCGTTCGTCGGCGCCGCGGTACTGGGCATCGCGGTCGCCGCGCTCGCCGCGGTGCTGGCGAGCGAGCGGGCGGCGACCGACATCGGCGATCTCGCCGCCCGGCTGCTGACCTGGGCGCGCGCCAAGGTCGGGCGGCAGCCGGTGACCTGGGGCGGGCCGAGCTTCGAGCGCTTCCGTGCGGAGGCAGTCGACCTGCTGGCGCGCCGCTGGCACGTGTTGACGCTCGCGACCTACGTCGGGACGCTCACCGTCTTCCTCGTCCTCCTCGTCGCCCTCCGCGCCCTGGGCGTGCCCGGGTCGGAGGTGACGGTCGTCGAGGCCTTCGCCGCTTGGTCGCTCGCCCGGCTGCTCGGGACGATCCCGATCACGCCCGGCGGGATCGGCGTGGTCGAGCTCAGTCTGACCGCCGCGCTCGTCGGCTTCGGCGGCAACAACGCCGGGGTCGTCGCCGCCGTGCTCGTCTACCGCTTCCTGACGATCGTCCCCACGATCGCCCTCGGCCTCGCCGCCACCTCCCTCTTGAACCGACAGGCACGGCGCGCGACAGTCTCCGCGTGAACGACGCGCTCGTCCTGGCGGTCGGGGTCGCGATCAGCCCGCTGCCGATCGCGGTGCTGACGATGATCCTCAGCGGCACGAACCCGCGGACGCTCGGCTCGTCCTTCGCGCTCGGCTGGCTCGCGGGCGTGACCGGCTCGACCGTCGTGCTCGTCGCGCTCGTCGGGGCCGCGGACACCTCCGACGAGACCCCGCTCTGGATCTCGGTGCCCGAGCTCCTCGTCGGGCTCTGCTTCCTCGCCCTCGCGGCGCACTTCTGGCGTGGCCGCCACCGCGTGCGCCCGGCCGGACCGCCGCGCTGGCTCGCCGCGCTCGACAGCCTGACGCCGACTCGGTCCGCCGGCCTCGGGCTCGTGCTCGCAGCGGCCAACCCGAAGAACCTGGGCCTCGCCCTCGCCGCCGCGATCGCGATCGCCGAGGCGAACGCGAGCTCCGCCGCGACGGCCGCCGCGGCGACGCTCTTCGTCGCGATCGGGACGGCGGGCGTCGCGGTCCCGCTTGCTCTCTCGGCCGCCGCCCCCGGCCGCTCGCGCGTCGCCCTCGCGAGCTTCCGCGGCTGGCTCCTTCGCTACGACGCAGTCGTGCTCACGCTGCTCGGGCTCGCGGTCGGCGCGAAGCTCGTCTACGACGGCTTCAGCGCGCTCTAGAGCCGAAATCACCCGGATCGCATGATGCTCCGGAATGCCCGCGGCGCGACGCTGGGGACCCAAATGCAAGGAGGCACTTCGATGATGACCATCTTCGCCGCCGACTACCCCTTCCTCGACGTCCTCTGGACGATGCTCATCTTCTTCGCGTGGGTGATGTGGTTCTGGCTCCTAATCGTGATCATCAGCGATCTCTTCCGCCGGCACGACATCGGAGGCGGGAAGAAGACCATCTGGCTCGTCTTCCTGCTCTTCCTGCCCTTCCTCGGAGCGTTCGCCTACGTGCTCGCGAACAGCCAGAGCATGGCCGAGCGGAACAGGGCGCGGGCTGAGGCGCAGAGGGCGGAGTTCGACGACTACGTCCGGACGACCGCGGGGGCCGGAGGCGGTGCCGCCGCCGAGATCGACAAGGCGAAGCAGCTCCTCGACTCCGGCGCGATCTCGCAGGCGGAGTTCGACGCGCTGAAGGCCAAGGCGCTCGGGTAGGGCGCGGCCGGAGAGGAGACGACTTCGAGCGGGCATCTAGCGATGCCCT
>DASSSO010000188.1:0-6580 GCA_035776735.1 Gaiellaceae bacterium
GCGCTGATCGTCGCGGTCGCGTTCGAGCTCTTCCAGCCGGCGCACCGTGAGGCCGGCCTCACTCGCGCGTCCATCGCGCTCCTCCTCGGGGCTGCGACGTTCATCGCCGTCGATCTCGTGCTCGCGCGGAAGGCCGGCGCCGGGGCCGTCGGCTTGGCACTGGTCGCTGCCGCAACACTCGACGGCGTCTCGGAGAACTTCGCCCTCGGCGTCACCGTCGTCGAGGGTGGCTCGCTCGCGCTCCTCGCCTCGATCGCGACCTCGAACCTGCCGGAGTCGTTCGGCGGAGCAGCCGAGATGCGGCAGGGCGGGATGTCGAGAGTGCGCGTCCTCACGGTCTGGGCGGTGACAGCGGCGCTGCTCGTGGTCGCGTTGGTTGCGGGGCGGTTCGCCGCAGACGTCGCATCCGAGCAGTGGCTCGGGACGCTCGCCGCGTTTGCAGCGGGCGCGGTGCTCGCCTCCGTCGCCGACTCGATGATGCCCGAGGCGTACGCGGAGGGAGGGCCGCTCGTCGCTTTCGCAACGAGCGCCGGCTTTCTGGTCGCCTACGCCCTCACGACGGTCGACTGAGCGATGCAGCTGCCGCCGACGACCCCGAACCTGGAACGGGCCGCGGCCTGGAGCTGGCGGCTCCTCGTCTCCGCGGCCGCGGTGGCCGCCGTCCTCGCGCTGCTCTGGTATCTGCGCGTGATCGTCCTGCCGGTTGCCGTCGCCTTGACGATCGCGCCGGCGGTCTCGCCCGTGGCCGCCTGGTTCCGCGGCCGCCGCTTCCTCGAGCGCCCGGCGGCGGCGCTCGCCCTCCTGATGGCGCTCGCGATCGTGACGGTGCTCGTCGCGATCGTGGCGGTCTCCGTCATCGAGCAGTTCGACGAGCTCGCCGCCTCCGTCCGACGGGCCGTCGACGACCTCGCCGCGCAGCTCGAGCGTGAGCCGTTCAACCTGTCCGTCCAGGAAACCACGGATCTCCGGTCCCCGCTCGAGGAGTCGTGGCGAGAGGCGTCAGGCTACGCCGCCTCGGGCGTGCAGGCCGGTGCCGGCATCGTCGCCGGCTTCGTGCTCGCCGTCGCGATGCTCTACTTCATCCTCCGGGACGGCGAGGCGCTCTGGGCCTGGATCCTGCAGCGCTTCAGCCCCGAGGTGAGCCCGGCGATCGATCGCGCCGGAGAGCGGGCGTGGGATGTCCTCGGCGGATTCGTCCGCGGCACCGCCCAGGTCGCGACGATCGACGCAGTCTTGATCGGGATCGGGTTGTGGTTGCTCGACGTGCCGCTCGCGTTCGCCTTGGCGGTGCTCGTGTTCATGGGCTCGTTCGTGCCCTACGTCGGCGCGTTCTTCTCCGGCCTCGTCGCGGTCCTCGTGGCCTTCGCGGGCGGAGGCTGGGAGCTCGCGCTGGCCGTGCTCGGTCTCGTCTTGCTGGTGCAGTTCGTCGAGGGGACGTTCCTGCAGCCGATGATCCAGAGTCGCAGCGTCAACCTGCACCCGGCCGTCGTCCTCCTCGCGGTCACGGCGGGCGGCTCGCTCTTCGGGATCGCGGGGGCCTACCTGGCTGTCCCGGTGACCGCAGTCGTCGCGGCCGTCTTCGGCTCGCTGAGCTCGGAGCCGTCGGAGCCGGATTCAGCCGCGTATCCGGCGACGGCAGCGGACACGCGTGGAGCGGCAGCGGCACGGCAGAGCCCTGAGTGATCGTGCGGCGCGAAATCGCACGACGATGGAGCCGATAGTGCACAGCACCGACGCCGAGTCCTATCCGACGAGGAACCTCGCCTGCTGGCGTGGCGGCGAGAGCAGCTCCTGCGGCTCGGCGTGTCACGCCGGAACGGACATCGCGCTGGAGATTGCCCGCTGACGGCGCGCCGACGCGCCGAGGTCTAGGGTCCCGATCGTGCAGCAGTCGGTGCGCGGCCGCTGGCGGCCGGCAGACCCGCCGGAGCGGCCGATCTTGTTCGTCAACCCGAAGTCCGGCGACGGAGCGGCCTCGCGCGCCGCTCTCGCCGACCGTGCCCGCGAACGCGGGATCGAGGTGACCGTCCTCGGCGCCGATCAACGACTGGCGGCTCTCGTCGGTGAGGCCGCCGCGGGCGGCGCGGATGCACTCGGCATGGCCGGCGGCGACGGATCGCTCGCCGTGGTCGCCGCGGCTGCACACGCGCACGACCTCCCGTTCGTGTGCATTCCTGCGGGCACGCGCAACCACTTCGCGCTCGACCTCGGCCTCGACGTCGACGACCTGGTCGGCGCCCTCGACGCGTTCACCGACGGGATCGAGCGCCTGATCGACATGGGGCGCGTGAACGGCCGCCTGTTCCTGAACAACGTCTCGCTGGGGATCTACGGCGAAGCGGTTCGCCAACCGACGTACCGCGACGCCAAGGTGCGAACCCTCGTGGAGACGACGCGTGAGGTGCTCGGGCCGAGCGCGGCCGCACGCGAGCTTCGCCTGGTGGACGACGTGGGACGGAAGCATCGCGATCCTTCGATCGTCCTCGTCTCGAACAATCCCTACGCGCTCGACCGCCCGCCGCTGCACGGCGCGCGGCCGACGCTCGACAGCGGTCGACTCGGTGTCGTCGTCCTCGACGAGCCCGGCACAAGCGGGGCGCCCTGGCGAGCATGGAGCGCGACCTCTCTGGAGGTGCAAGCGCCGGGGCCGGTGCACGCGGGTATCGACGGCGAGGCGGTCGATCTGAGCCCGCCGCTCGAGTTCGAGGTCGTGCCTGCTGCGCTGCGCGTGAGGATCTCGGCTCGGCATTCGGGTTCACGCCTCCTGCCCGGACAGACGTCGCGTTAGCGAACGTGCAAGCCCGGCGCCGGCACGCGCTGAACCCGTGCTTCGGGAAGTGCTCCACCCTCGTCCCTGGTGATCTGAGCGCGACCGCGTCGGTCTCGACTCTTGCGACGGCGCCGATCGGGATCGTGACCTCGCGCCGTACACCGCTCGTGGAGCTGCGAAGTACTTCGTCGGGGTGAGACGGGGCGGCACACGAGCGCGCGCCGCCCCGTCTAGTGCGGCGGCCTACCGAAGGATCAGGAAGCCTTCGTTGCGCGAGCTCCACGGCCCGCGATCGAGCCACACGTTGCCACTCCTCCCGCCCCCGGTGATCCGGGCATACTGGCCTGTCCCGCGCACGACCTTCCAAGTGCCGGTGCCGACGTGGTAACCGTTCCCACCGTCGACGTACTCGTCTCGGTAGCGGGTCACGAGGGTCCCCCGCTTTCCCTTGAAGGTTGAGACGCCCTCGTAGATGGAGACTCTCTGCCCGTCGCGCATCACGACGCGTTCGTCGGGAATGGCACCGGCGACGGTGCCCGAGTCGCGCTTGAGAGTTCCGGCCTGCAGCGGGGTCAACACCGCCGGAGAAACGGTGGTCGTCTTCGCCGCCTGCGACGTGATCGCCACCCGCTGCTTCGCCCCTTCAGGGCCGGCCGCAGCAGCCGACGTCAGCGTGACCGCCCCCGTGACCGCAACGAGTATGGCGTGTCGGACATCCATACCTACCTCCTTCTCGTGAGTCTCGACATCGCGGCGAAGGGTCGGAGAGCTGGCTCGTAGCCGGCTCGCAAGAAGCTCGAATCGTCCGCTTTCCAGAGATCAAGAGGCGTGGTTAGCTATTGACGAGACGAGCAAGTCAGAGCCCCTCCGGTTTCGCATCCTCGGCGCACTCGAAGCTGAGGTCGAAGAACGCGCCGTCGATCTGGGCGGCCGCAAGCAACGGGCCGTTCTCGCCGCTTTGCTGCTGCGCGCCGGCGAGGTCGTACCGGACCAGCGGCTGGTGGACGACATCTGGGGGGACAATCCCCCGGCGTCCGCAGCGCACAGCCTCGAGGCCTACGTGTCAAGGCTTCGGCAGGCGCTCGCGCCGCACGGCGTCACCCTCGAACGACGAGAAGGCGGGTACCGGATCGACCTCGGCCCGGCCGTTCTCGACTCAAGGGTCTTCGAAGCGCTCGTGGTCGAGGCGGTTCAGGCGAACGCCACCGGCGACGACACCCGTGCCGCAGTCCTTGCGAACGAGGCGTTAGGTCTCTGGCACGGCCCAGTCCTCTTGGGTGTTCCGCTCCACCTGGAGGGTCGCGCGGAGGCCGAGCGTTTCGACGAGCTTCGGTCGAGGGCGCTCGAGATCCGCATCAACGCCGATCTGGCCCTGGGACGCCATGCGGAGCTCGTGGGCGAGCTCCGCCAGCTGGTCGAGGAGAGCCCGTACCGAGAGCGCCTGGTCGCGCAGCTCATGGTCGCGCTCTACCGCTCGGGTCGCCAGACGGAGGCACTGGACGTCTACGAGCAGACGCGCCGCGCCCTCGATGCCGATCTCGGCCTCCAGCCGGACGAAGAGCTGCAGCGTCTCGCGGGACAAATTGTGCGTCAGGAACCTCAGCTACGCACACCGGCTCCGACGGTCGAGGTTCCCAAGCATCAACGGACGATGCTCACGAGGGCGACGAGGGCGTCCGGAATTGCCCTCGTGGGAGCTATGACGGCTGCCGCGATCGCGCTCACGCTCGGGCTCACCCTCCTGACCGATGTAGGAGGCACGGGCGCCGGGGGGCCGACTCGTGTCGCCCTGATACGGATGTGGGACCCGGGCGTCGCCGGTGGAGAGGAGGCCGGATGGAGGCCGTTCGTCCAGGGACTTCTGGTAGCCAAGCGTGAGCACGACATCGACGTCGACACGATCGACCTGTTTCCGCGCCGGCCGCGCCTGGGCGGCTTCGAACCGGGCTCGCAAGACGACGTCGACCGGCTCTCAGCCCGACTCCGGTCCGGCGACTTCGATCTCGTGCTGTGGCCGTTGGGGCTTACGGGACCGCGGTTCTATGAGGTCGTTCCGCTTAACCCGCACACCCGCTTCGTCTTCCTCGACTACTGCTGTGTCGAGGGGCCTGAGCTGAACGGCGCTCCCAATGCGACCGCCCTCACGCTTCGGGCGGAGAAGGCCGCCCACCTCGCGGGCTACCTGAGCGGCCTCATGGAGGCCCGACGCCCACGGCCCGATCGGGGCCGACGCATGGTCTCGATCATCGTCGGCGAGCCGAACTTCCCACAAGAGGCCGAGTGGGCTCGAGGGTTCTCCGGGGGCGCACGGCGCGCCCTGCCGGGAGTCGACGTTCGCGTCGACTACTCACAGGAGTACGACGACAAGAAGGTCTGCGAGAGCATCGCGAATGGGCAGATCGACGCCGGCTCCGGCGTCGTTTTCACCGCGGCCGGCGATTGCGGCCTTGGCGCGCTCTCGGCGGCCGCCATCCGCGGGGTCTGGGGCGTCGGGAGCAATGAGGATCGCTCGGGCCTCGGCCCGCACATCCTCGCATCGGCGACGAAGCGCTTCGATCGCCTCGTCGAACTGAGCGTGACCTGGTATCTGGAGGGACGGCTGCCGCCGGGCGAGGACGTCGAGCTCGGCCTCTCCGAGGATGCCGTCGCGATCGTCGGCATCAGCCCGTCGGTTCCGGACGACATTCGCAGAAAGGTTGCTCGGGAGGCCGCTCGGCTTCGTGGGGAGGAAGCCGTGGAGAAGCGACAGCGAAGCTGACCACGCACTGCGCGACGGGTGAAGCATGTGGAGCTCGCACCTGCCCGGCGCGATACTGCCGTTCGCATGCTGCGCACGGCCTTCACCGACCTGGTCGGCTGCGAGGTCCCGATCCAGCTGGCCCCCATGGGGGGTGGGGTGGTGACGCCAGAGTTGGCCATCGCGGTCAGCACGGCCGGTGGGCTCGGCATGCTGCACCGCACCGGCCCGGGCTCCCTGGCCGACCGGATCGGCCGGCTCCAGCAGGCGCAGGCAGGACCGTTCGGCGTCAACTTCACCTTGCACCACCGCAGTCCGGGTGACCGTGCCGAGATCGAGCTGGCCGCCGGCCGGGCGCGACTGGTGGAGTTCTTCTGGGCGGATCCCGACCCCACCCTGGTCGAGCTGGTGCACGCCGGTGGGGCTTTGGCCGGCTGGCAGGTCGGCTCGGTCGCTGAGGCCGAACGCGCCGTCGATGCGGGGTGCGACCTGGTCGTCGCCCAGGGCGTGGAGGCGGGCGGGCACGTGCGCGGCACAATGGCGCTGCTGCCGCTGCTCGCCGCGGTGCTGGAGGTGGTCACGGTGCCGGTCGTGGCCGCGGGTGGCATCGCCAGCGCCCGGTCGATGGCCGCCGTGCTCGGCGCTGGAGCGGCCGGCGTGCGGATCGGGACCCGGTTCCTGGCAACCCCGGAATCGAGCGCCCATCCCGAATACGTGGCGGCGCTGCTCGCCGCCGATGGCGAGGAGACGGTACTAACCGAGGCGTTTGCGGTCGGCTGGCCGGATGCGCCCCACCGGGTGCTGCGCTCGGCGCTCGAGGCAGCCGAGGCGTTCCAGGGCGAGGTGGTCGGAATGGTGCAATCCGGCACGGTGTCCGAGCCGCTGCCCCGGCTGTCGGCCCGCACGCCCAGCCGCGACGTGTCCGGCACGGTCGCGGCAATGGCCATGTACGCCGGCCAGGGCGTCGGCCAAGTAACCGACGTCACCCCGGCGGCGCGGGTGGTGGCCGAGCTCGCCCAGGAAGCAGCACGGCTACTGCGACGCTGACGCAGAGCTGCCAAGCCACGGATGGG
>DASSSO010000209.1:0-12946 GCA_035776735.1 Gaiellaceae bacterium
ACGAGCCGCTCGTGGGCCCGCGCGACCAGGCTCTCCTGGTCGCGCGCCGCCCGCTTGCGGTAGTTGTCGAACTCGGCCTGGACCCGCTGGAGCGTGTCCAGCAGCTCTTCTCGCTCCAGCGGCGAAGCCGCCTGTCCGCGAAGCGGACCGGCGGAGGGGGTCTCGGGGGACCCGGGAGGTTCCCCCGGTCCAAGCGTGCCGTCCGTGTTCTCGACCTCTTCGGCCATTACGAGGTCTTCGCCTCTTCCTCGTCGATGACCTCGTACTCGCCCTCCTCGACGACCTCCTCGTCCGAGCCGGCGCCGCCGTTGCCGCCGCCCGACGCCGCCTGCTGGGCGGTCGCCTGCGCGTACACGGCCTCGGCCAGCTTCTGCGAGGCCTCCTGGAGCGCCTCGGTCTTCTGCCGGATCTCGTTCACGTCCTGGCTCTCGAGGGTGCCGCGGAGCTCCATGACCCGGCCCTCGATCGTCGAGGCGTCGGACTCGTCGAGCTTGTCGCGATGCTCCTTGAGCGTGCGCTCGGTCTGGTAGGCCAGCGACTCCGCGGCGTTCCGCGCGTCGGCGAGCTCGCGCAGCCTGTGCGCCTCCTCGGCGTGCGACTCGGCGTCCTGGATCATCTGCTGGACCTCCTCCTCCTTGAGGCCCGAGCCGCCCTCGATCCGGATCTGCTGCTCGTTGCCGGTGCCGAGGTCCTTCGCCGAGACGTTGATGATCCCGTTCGCATCGATGTCGAAGGCGACCTCGACCTGCGGCATGCCCCGCGGCGCCGGCGGGATGCCGACGAGCTGGAACTTGCCGAGCGTCTTGTTGTAGGCGGCCATCTCGGACTCGCCCTGGAGTACGTGCACCTCGACCGAGGGCTGGTTGTCCTCGGCGGTCGTGAAGGTCTCCGCCTTCTTGGTCGGGATCGTCGTGTTCCGGTCGATCAGCCTCGTGAACACGCCGCCCTTCGTCTCGATGCCGAGCGAGAGCGGGGTGACGTCGAGCAGGAGGATGTCCTTGACCTCGCCCTTGAGGACGCCGCCCTGGATGGCGGCGCCGACGGCGACGACCTCGTCCGGGTTGACGCCCTTGTGCGGGTCCTTGCCCGTAAGCTCCTTGACCTTCTCCACGACGGCCGGCATGCGGGTCATCCCGCCGACGAGGACGACGTGGTGGATGTCCTTCGACTCGAGGCCGGCGTCCGAGAGCGCCTGCTTCGTCGGGCCGACGGTCCGCTCGAGCAGGTCTGCGGTCAGCTCGTTCAGCTTCGCGCGCGTAAGCTGGAGGTCGAGGTGCTTCGGGCCCTCGGGGGTCGCCGTGACGAAGGGCAGGTTGATCTGCGTCGTCATCGTCGACGAGAGCTCGATCTTCGCCTTCTCCGCGGCCTCGTAGAGCCGCTGGAGCGCCATCTTGTCGGCGGCGAGGTCGATCCCCTGGTCCTTCTTGAACTCGGCGACCATCCAGTCGACGACCGCCTTGTCGAAGTTGTCGCCGCCGAGGTGGTTGTCGCCCGCGGTCGACTTGACCTGGAAGAAGCCCTCCGCGAGCTCGAGGACGGAGACGTCGAACGTCCCGCCGCCGAGGTCGAAGACGAGGACGGTCTGCTCCTCCTCCTTCTCGAGCCCGTAGGCGAGCGCCGCCGCCGTCGGCTCGTTGATGATGCGGACGACGTTGAGGCCGGCGATCTTGCCCGCGTCCTTCGTCGCCTCGCGCTGGGCGTTGTTGAAGTAGGCCGGGACCGTGATCACGGCGTCCGTGACCGTCTCGCCGAGATAGGCCTCGGCGTCGGCCTTCAGCTTCTGGAGGATCATCGCCGAGATCTCCGGCGGGGCGTACTCCTTGCCGCCCGCCTTGACGCGGACGTCGCCGTTCGGGCCCTTGACGACCTCGTACGGAACGATCGTCATCTCCTCCGAGACCTCGTCGTGCTTGCGCCCCATGAAGCGCTTGATCGAGAAGACGGTGTTCTGCGGGTTCGTCACCTGCTGGCGCTTCGCCGGCGGGCCGACGAGCCGCTCGCCGTCACCCGTGAACGCGACGACGGACGGGGTCGTGCGCCCGCCCTCGGCGTTGGGGACGACAGTCGGCTCGCCGCCCTCCAGCACCGCCATGCAGGAGTTCGTCGTGCCGAGATCGATGCCGATCGTCTTTGCCATGTGCGTGCTTCCCTCCGTGAGATTTCGTGTCTGATCTGAAGAAAATCTGAGCCGGATGGTAGCAAGTCTCAGGACCGCTCGTAAGGTGATTGAATGCGGCCGAGCCGTGGCCGATCCGCGCGTCCAGGAATACGCCCGCCTGCTGGTCGAGCGCTCGATCGACGTCCAGCCGGGCTGGCAGGTGATGGTGATCTCGCAGCCGGCCGCTCGGCCGCTGCTCGAGGAGGTCGTCCGGCTGATCGGACGGCGCGGTGCCTATCCGATCGTCCGGCTCAGCTACGCGATGGAGCAGCTCCCCTTCGTCTGGACCTGGGCCAAGGAGGCGCCGCTCGAGCTCGTCGCCGAGGTCGCGCCCGCCGACCAGCATGTCTGGGACAACGTGGACGCGTGGATGCTCCTTGGCGCGCCGGAGAACCCGCGGGCGGGCGCGGACGTGCCGACGGAGAAGCGCGAGGCGATCAACAAGGCGCACGCGAAGTTCCTCCAGCGACGCCTGCGGATGGAGATCCCGTGGGTCACCTGCCGCTTCCCCTGCCCCTCGCTCGCGCAGGAGGCCGGGCTGACGAACGAGGCGTTCGAGGACTTCCTCTTCGGCGCCGTGCTGCTCGACTGGGACGCAGAGGGCGAGAAGATGAAGCGGATCAAGGAGCGCTTCGACCGCGCCGATGAAGTGCGGATTGTGGGTGCCGAGACCGATCTCCGCTTCAGCCTCGAAGGCCGGGAGGGCGAGGTCGACGACGGCCACGCGAACATGCCCGGCGGCGAGGTGTTCTACAGCCCGGTCGAGGAGTCGACCGAGGGCGTCGTCAGCTTCCTCGAGTACCCGGCCTACCAGGAGCCCGACCTCGTCGAGGGCGTCCGCATGCGCTACGAGAACGGGAAGGTGGTCGAGGCCTCCGCCAGCTCGAACGAGGAGGCGCTGTTCGCGAAGCTCGACCGCGACGAGGGCGCGCGGTACCTCGGCGAGTACGGCATCGGCTGCAACCCCGGAATCCAGCGCTACATGAAGAACACCCTCTTCGACGAGAAGATGTACGGCACGATCCACCTCGCCATCGGCGCGGGCCTGCCGACGATCGGCGGCAAGAACGTCAGCGCCGTCCACTGGGACATGGTCAAGGACCTGCGCAAGGGCGGCCAGATCGAGTGCGACGGCGAGGTCGTACAGGAGAACGGTGAGTGGCAGTTCTGAGCTGGTAGAGCTCGTCGAGCACGATCCGACGTGGGCCGAGCTCTTCGAACGGGAGCGCACCCTGCTCGCCCCGATCTTCGGCCGGGCGGTCGGGATCGAGCACATCGGCTCGACCGCGGTGCCCGGTCTCTGCGCCAAGCCGATCGTCGACGTCCTCGTCGGCGTGCGCGAGCTCACCCTGTCGCGCGAGCAGGTCGAGGCGATGGAGGGGCTCGGCTACGAGTTCCTCGGCGAGCACGGGCTTCCGGGGCGGCTCTTCTTCCGGAAGCACCCGCGCACCCACCACGTCCACGTCGTCGAGCACGGCGGCGAGATCTGGGAGCGCCAGCTGACCTTCAGGGACGCCCTCCGCTCCGACGCGGAGGAGCGGCGGCGCTACGAGGAGTTCAAGCGCAGGCTGGCCGCGGAGGGCCATCCGCGGGACGTCTACAGCGACCTGAAGACGCCGTTCATCCGGGAGGTCGAGCAGCGGGCGCGGGCGCGGGACGCCGGACGAGGCGCCTGAGAGTCGCGGCGGCGGCGGGCTCCGCGATCAGGATTCCCGCGAAGATCAGCCCGCAGCCGACCAGCCCCACCGGCCCCAGTCGATCACCCGCGAGCAGGTAGCCGAAGAAGCCGGCGAACACCGTCTCGAGGGAGAAGATGACCGCGATGCGCGTGGCGCTGACCCGCCGCTGCGCCCAGATCTGGACGAGGTAGGCGAAGGCGACCGCGAACAGGCCGGTGACGAGCAGCGCGGCCCAGACGGTCGACCCGCGCGGAACCGAGAGGTCGCCGGCCGCCCCCGCGATCACGAAGAAGACGGCGGCCGCGACTGCCACCTCCACCCAGGTCAGGGCGAAGGCGTCGAAGCGGTTCGCGTACCGCTCCACCATCACGATCTGGAGCGCCTGCGCCACCGCGCTCGCCAGGACGAGGAGGTCGCCGGTCGCCGAGCCCTCGGGCACGCCGGAGAGCAGCGCCAGCCCGGCGAGCGCCAGCCCGACGGCGAGCCAGAGCTCCCGCGGGATCGGCGTCCGGAAGAGCACAAGCCCGAGCAGCGGCGTGAAGAGCACGTAGAGGCCGGTGATGAAGCCGGTGCTCGTGACCGTCGTCCGCTCGAGCCCGGCGGTCTGGAGCCCGATCCCGAGCGCGATCAGCGCGCCGAGGACGCTTCCGGCGACGAGGCCGTCGCGCCCGAGGCTCCGGAGCCGGAGCAGCGCGACCGGCGTCAGCGACGCCGTGGCGATCAGGTAGCGGACGGCCAGGAACGCGAGGAAGGGATACAGCGCCACCGCGTCCTTGACCTGGACGAACGTGACGCCCCAGACCGCCGTGACGAGAATCAGAGCGGCCGTGGGCATTCGCGGGAGTCTTACGCCTTTCGACGACCGCGCGAAGCGGGAGCGGGGTAGGCTGGACGCGTGGAGCCGCTGGTCGACGGCTGGGGCCGCGAGATCAAGAGCGTGCGCGTGTCCGTCACGGACAAGTGCAACTTCCGCTGCCGCTACTGCATGCCGGCCGAGGGGCTCGAGTGGCTGGGCCGCGACGAGCTGCTCAGCTTCGAGGAGCTCGCGCGCGTCATCCGCGTGCTGGCCTCCATGGGCATCGAGGAGGTGCGGCTCACGGGCGGCGAGCCGCTCGCGCGCAAGGACCTCCCGGTGCTCGTCTCCATGCTCTCCGGGATCCCCGGCGTCACCGACCTCTCGCTGACGACGAACGGCGTCCTGCTCGACCGGTTCGCCGGCCCGCTCGTCGAGGCCGGCCTGGGCCGGCTGAACGTCTCGCTCGACTCGCTCTCGCACGTCCGCTTCGCCGAGATCACGAGGCGGGACGCCCTCGACCGGGTCCTCGCCGGGCTCGAGTCTGCCGAGGCCTACGCCGAGCTGCGTCCGATCAAGGTCAACTGCGTCGCGATCCGCGGCTTCACCGAGGAGGAGGTGCCGGCGCTCGCCGAGCTGGCGCGCCGCAAGCCGTACGTCGTCCGCTTCATCGAGTTCATGCCGCTGGACGCCGAGGAGCGGTGGGCCGGCGACGACGTCCTCACCGGGGCTGAGATCCGTGCCCTGATCGAGGAGCGGTGGCCGCTCGTCGAGATCCCGGCGAAGGCGTCGTCCACGGCGCGGCGGTTCCGCTTCGCGGACGGCAAGGGCGAGGTCGGCTTCGTCAACCCCGTGTCGGAGCCGTTCTGCTCGAGCTGCGACCGCATCCGGCTGACCGCGGACGGGCAGCTCCGGACCTGTCTCTTCTCCCGGCGGGAGTGGGATCTGAAGTCGCCGCTCCGCGAGGGCGCGGGCGACGAGGAGCTCGCGGGCCTGATCCGCTGGGCGGTGCGCCACAAGGAGCTGAAGCACAAGATCAACGACCCGGGCTTCGTCCGCGCGTCCCGCTCAATGTCGCAGATCGGCGGCTAGCGCACGCCGAGACGGACGCGGTAGCCGAAGACGACCGGCACCCGCCGGTCGGCCAGCACCCCGCGGATCGTCGCCGCGAGCGCCTCCAGGCCGAGCTCCTCGTCCGTGGCGCCGAGCGCGCGCAGCTCGGGCACGAGCCCGAGGCTGTGCGCGAACCCGAGCAGCTCGTCCGCCCCGCCCTCGAGCTCGTCGTGCAGAACGAGCTCCCGCACGAGGCTGAAGTGCCCGCACTCGCGGATCCGTTCGAGGTGGCCGGCCTTCGGCGTCCTGGTCCACCCCGCCTCGACGCGATGCTCGTCCCGGACCCTCGCCCGGCGCCGGAGATGCTCGACGTAGGCCGCATCGATCTCCGGGTGCACGAAGGGCGGATAGTCGTAGTCGTACGCGGCGAAGACGCCGCCCGGCCGGAGCAGCCGCGCGGCCTCGGCCAGGGTCGGCTCCGGCTCCATCCAGTGGAACGACTGCGAGCACGTCACGAGGTCGGCGCTGCCCTCCTCGAGGCCGGTGTCGTCGGCGAACGCGTCGAGGTAGCGCACGCCGCCCTGCGTGGTCCGGCGCTCGGCCGCCTCCCGCATCGCGGGGTTCGGCTCCACGCCGACGACCTCGTCCGCGCGGTCGGCCCAGGCCCGCGTCGAGAGGCCCGTGCCGCTGCCGAGGTCGACCACCCGGCGGAGCCGGGGGCCGCCGGCATAGCGCTCGAGCGCGTCGAGGAGCACCGTCGGCGGCCTCGGCCGAAAGGCGTCGTAGTGGTCGGCGAAGCCGTCCCGCAGGTACCCGCTCTGACGGATCGCATCGCGCGAGAAGTCGTTCACGGCCACGCGGAAGCCTGCCGGACCGCGGCCGCGCCTAGGCCTCGACCTCCGCGGGACTCTCGTAGCCTCCGCCGTCCGAAGTAAACTTGAGGCGTTGACCTCTGCCGCCGCAGCCGTCAGCCGTCAGCTTCCGCGCGGATGGCTTGATCTTTTCCGCCAGGTCCTGATCTGGTTCGGATTCGTCTTCGCGTACCAGCTCGTCCGGGGGATCGCCGACCGTAGCGACAGCGCGGCGTTCGACAACGCGCGGGGGATCGTCGACTTCGAGCGGCGTGCGACCGGCCTCTGGGAGCTTTCGTTGCAGAGCTGGGCGCACTCGTCCCACTCGCTCGCGGTGACGATGCAGTGGACGTACTGGCTCTCGCAGTTCGCGGTCGTCGGGATCGCGCTGCTCTGGGTCTACCTTCGCCGGCACGAGTCGTTCACGCGCTTCCGCAACGTCCTGATGCTCGCGAACGTGATCGGCCTGTTCGGCTACGTGCTGCTGCCGACGGCCCCGCCGCGGATGCTGCCGGAGTTCGGCTTCGTCGACACGCTCGCCGCGCTCGGGACGCCGAACCACGGCTCCAGCTTCATCCAGCTCGCGTCCAACCCGTACGCGGCCATGCCGAGCCTCCACTCCGCCGACGCGCTCATCGTCGGGATCGCGCTCGCCGTCTTCGCGCGGTCGTGGATCATGAAGGCGATCTGGCTCGCCTGGCCCGTCTGGGTGTGGATCTCGGTCATGGGGACCGGCAACCACTTCTGGCTCGACATCCTCGCCGGCGTCGCCGTCGCCGGCGTCGCCGCGGCGATCGTGTACTGGCGCGAGACCTGGAGCTTCCTCTCGCCCGCCTTCCGCGTCCGCGTCTAGTGGCTCGCGACAACGCCCTCGTCCGGGTCAAGGACGGGTACACCGCGGGTGTCCGCCGGCTCGCGTCCCGCTCCATGCGCGGACTCGCGCGGACGCGGATCACGCCGGACGCGCTCACGGCGCTGGGGCTGACGATCTGCGCGCTCTCCGCGGTCGCCGTGTACTTCGAGTACCGCAACGAGATCCTCTGGTTCTGGACGGGGGCGTTCCTGTTCTGGGCGGGATCGCTCCTCGACGTGCTGGACGGCGCACTCGCCCGCCAGAGCGGACGGGGGACGCCGTTCGGGGCCTTCCTCGACTCGACGACCGACCGGGTCGGCGAGGCGGCGATGCTCGGCGCGATCGCGCTCGTCTTCGCGCGGGACGGGAACGAGGTCGCGCTCGCCGCCGCCTTCGCGGCGATGACGGGCTCGTTCCTCGTCAGCTACACGCGGGCCCGGGCCGAGGCGATCGGCCTGAAGGGCGACGTCGGGATCGGCAGCCGCGCCGAGCGCGTCTTCGTCATCGTCTCCGGCCTCTTCCTCGCTCCGTGGGGCCTGCTCCCCTGGGCCGTGTACCTCCTGAGCATCACCGCCTGGTTCACGGTCGTGCAGCGAATCGTCCACGTCCGGAGGCAGCTCATGTAACCTGCTAGCACTTGAGTGCTAGCAGGAGGGATGTGCTCGTCCGGATGCCGGCCGAGCTGAAGGAGAAGCTGGCGGCCGAGGTGGCCGAGCGCGGCAGCAACCTCAACGACGTCGCGGTCGGGATCCTGGCCTCGCGCTTCGCCGTCCCCTTCGAGCCGACCGGCCGCAAGGGCACGCCCCCGAAGGGCGCCGGCGACGTCCTGCTCCGCATGCCCGCGGAGCTCAAGGAACGGCTTCAGCAGCGCGCCGCCGACCGCGGCGCGAACACGAACGAGTTGATCAACGAGATCCTGGCCGAGGGTGTATCCGCTCCGGCCGGAGGGAGGAGCACCCGACCAATGGCAGCAACGAACGGCAAGGCGCCGCGAAGCGAGGACACAGTCCGAGTCGCGATCATCGGCGTGGGCAACTGCGCCAACTCGCTCGTGCAGGGCGTGGAGTACTACAAGAACGCGCCGGCCGACGAGTTCGTCCCCGGCCTGATGCACGTCGACCTCGGCGGCTACCACGTGCGCGACATCGAGTTCACCGCCGCCTTCGACGTGACGACCGACAAGGTCGGCAAGGACCTCGCCGACGCGATCTGGGCACACCCGAACGACACGTACAAGTTCGCCGACGTTCCCAAGACGGGCATCACGGTCTCGCGCGGGATGACCCACGACGGGCTCGGCAAATACCTCTCCGAGGTCGTCGAGAAGGCTCCCGGCGACACGGACGACGTCGTCCGGATCCTCCAGGAGACCCAGACCGACGTGGTCGTCAACTACCTCCCCGTCGGCTCGGAGGAAGCGACGAAGTGGTACGCGGAGCAGATCCTCAACGCCGGCTGCGCGATGGTGAACTGCATGCCGGTCTTCATCGCCAAGGGCGGCTACTTCCGGAAGCGGTTCGAGGATCGCGGCCTCCCGATCATCGGCGACGACATCAAGTCGCAGGTCGGCGCCACGATCACGCACCGGGCCCTGACGCAGATCTTCCGCGACCGCGGGGTCAAGCTCGACCGGACGATGCAGCTCAACGTCGGCGGCAATTCCGACTTCCTGAACATGCTCGAGCGGGAGCGCCTCGAGTCCAAGAAGATCTCGAAGACGAATGCCGTCACCTCGGTGCTCGACTACGACATGGGCGAGAAGAACGTCCACGTCGGGCCGTCGGACTACGTGCCCTGGCTGACCGACCGCAAGTGGGCGTACATCCGGATGGAAGGTTCGAGCTTCGGCAACGTGCCGCTCAACGTCGAGCTCAAGCTCGAGGTCTGGGACTCGCCGAACTCGGCCGGGATCGTGATCGACGCCGTCAGGCTCGCGAAGCTGGCGCTGAACAACGGCATCTCGGGCGCCCTCGAGGCGCCGAGCGCGTACCTGATGAAGTCGCCGCCGAAGCAGATCGACGACGACGACGCCTACGACGGCGTCGAGCGGTTCATCAAGCAGCACGCGCGGACGAAGGGACGGGCGAAGGCGACGACGTAGCCGACCCCGTGGCGCCGACGGGGCGCATCTACACTCGGTGCCCGTGGGTCTCCGGATCTGCCTCGTCACGCCGTTCTCCTGGTCGCAGCCGCACGACGTCAACGAGCACGTCGCCGGGGCGGCGGCGGAGCTGCGCCGCCTCGGCCACGAGGTCACAGTTCTCGCCCCGTCGGGCCGCGCCGCCGACCTGATCGCGGGCCGCCGCGCGCTCGAGGACGGCGCCGGCAGCGAGGTGATCGCGGTCGGCCCCGCGGTCCCGATCTCGCGGCGGAGCCGCATCGGCCTGCCCGTCGGCGTCCGGGCCAACCTCGCACTAGCGCTCTCACGCGGCGACTACGACGTCGTCCACGGCTTCGAGCCCGGCCTCCCGAGCCTCTCGTACGTGGCGCTCCGGGACAGCCGGGCGCTCGCGGTCGCGACGTTCTTCGCGCCGGAGCGCCTGGGCTACCCGCCCGGGAAGACGCAGCGGGACCGCCTCCTCGCGCGGATCGACGCGCTGCTCGCCACCTCGCCGGAGACCGCCGCGGCCGCCGCCGTCCGCTTTCCGGGCGACTACCGCCTGACGCCGCTCGGGATCGACACCGAGCTCTTCCATCCGGTCGAGAAGCGCGACGTGATCGTCTGCGAGTGGCGGCCGGGAGAGCGGCTGCTGACGAAGGCGCTGTTCTCGGTCATGAAGGAGCTGCCGGGCTGGGAGTTGACGCTGCTCCGGACGAAGGCGCTGGCGGGACGGCCGACGATCCCGGCCGGGCTGCGCGGCCGCGTGCGCGTGCGGACCGCCCGCTCGGGCGAGGCCCGCGCGCCGATCCTCAACGAGGCGCCGATCTTCGTGCCGGCGCTGGCCGGGCTCCGCAGGGTCACGCTCGAGGCGCAGGCGGCCGGGGCCGCGCTCGCCGCCCCGCCGGGCATGCACGAGCAGCCGGCGCTCGCCGCGGCCGCCGTGGCCCGTCTCGCCGAGAGCCCCGAGCTGCGCGGCGAGACCGCCGCGGAGGGACGGCGCGCCGCGGAGGACGAGAGCTTCGCGGAGCTCGGCCGCGAGCTCGACGAGCTCTACCGATCGCTCGCGCGCCGGCGTCGCCTGCCCAAGACGGCGGACCCACTCGCCGACCGCGACTGGATCACCTGCGACCTCCACATGCACACGTCCTGGTCCCACGACTGCCTGGTCGAGCCGCACGAGCTCGTCGAGCACGCGCTCGCCGAGGATCTGGGCGCGATCGCGGTCACCGACCACAACGCCTTCGGCGGTGCGCAGGCGGCCGTGGAGGAGGCCCGCGGCAGTGGCCTCGTCGTCATTCCCGGCGAGGAGGTCAAGACCGACGGCCAGGGAGAGGTGATCGGGCTCTTCCTCGAGCGGGAGATCCCGCGCGGCATGTCCTTCGCGGACACGATCGCGGCGATCAAGGAGCAGGGTGGGCTCGTCTACCTCCCCCACCCCTTCGACCGCATGCACGCGATCCCGGCAGCCAAGACGATCCACCGCCACCTGGCGGACATCGACGTGTTCGAGGTCTACAACGCCCGCCTGCTCTTCGAGGTCTACAACGACGAGGCGCTGCGTTTCGCCCGCAAGTACAACCTGACGATGGGCGCGGGCTCGGACGCGCACGTGCTCCAGGGGGTCGGCACGGGCGGCCTCCGGATGCGCGCCTTCCGGGACCAGGAGGAGTTCCTCGTCAGCCTCCGCACGGCCGAGGTGTTGCGGCGGCCGCGCTCGCTCGCCTATCTGCAGGCTCTCAAGTGGACCGCCCAGGTCAAGGAAAGGGTGTTGGAGGGCAGAACCTGACCGTGTCGCCTGTGCCTGCCATCGACGAGATCCACGAGCGCTACCTCCAGAAGGCGATCACCGAGACGAACGAGCTCGGTGACGAGATCCGGCGGGCCGGCGAGGGCCGTGTCCCGGCGATCGGCTCGGGCCATCCGCTGGCGGACATCTTCCTGCTGAAGTTCCGCCCGCAGCACTCGGAGATCCAGGAGGGCGTCGCGTTCTACGGGCGGGCGGGCCAGGCGCTCGTCAAGTCGCTCCAGCGACTCCACATCGACCCGCTTGCGGTCTACGGCACGAACTGCTTCAAGTTCGACGGCGGCGACGAGGAGCAGGCCGCCGACTGGCTGCTCCGCGAGCTGCACATCGTCCAGCCGAAGCTCGTCGTCGTCATGGGCGAGGACGCGCTGGGGTTTCTGAACGAGCTCGAGTTCCCGCTCTCCTCGGAGCTCGAGGCGAAGCCCGGCGAGCTCCAGCAGTGGACGCCGACGATCGAGGCCCTCTACGTCCCCGACATCGACGCCTCGCTGGACGAGCAGGCGGCGAAGACGCGCTTCTGGCGAGCGCTGAAGACGCTCGGCCCCTGGTGGGCAGAGCTGCCGCCCTACTGACCCCGCGAGCCGCGGCGTTCACCGTCCTCGCGGTGGCGCTCGGCGCGTACTACGCGTGGCACCAGCACGTCGTCGACCTGTCCCAGTGGTGGGACGTCGCGTTCCTGGCGCTCTGCCTGATCCCCGCGATCTTCGCGCTCGTCTACCTCGCCCTGCCGTACCGGGAGTCGCACGGGTTGCTACTGCTCGCACTCGCGCTGCTCGTCCTGGTCGTGCTCCTCGAGCTGGCCGAGCTGGACGCGCTCTCGAGCTTCGCGAAGCTCGCGCTGATGACGACCGTGGGGTTCTGGTTCCTGGGGTACTTCGAGAGCGTCCTCTGGGTGGCGCTCGTCGCGCTGATCATCCCGTTCATCGACGCCTTCTCGGTCTGGCGCGGACCGACCGAGCACATCGTCGAGGAGGAGCCCGGCGTGTTCGACCGCGTCGCGTTCGAGTTCCCGCATCCGGGCGAGCCGGGAGCAGCGCTCCTCGGGCCTCCCGATCTCCTCTTCTTCGCGCTGTTCCTCGCGGCCGCGGCGCGCTGGCACCTGCGCGTCGGCTGGACGTTCGTCGCGCTGACGCTCTCCCTCGGGCTGACGATGGTGATCGCCGTCGTCTGGGAGTCGGCCGGGCTGCCGGCTCTGCCCGGGCTCGCCTTCGGGTTCCTGCTCCCAAACGCCGACCTGCTCTGGCGCGAGTTCCAGCGCTGGCGGCGGGAGCGGCGCGAGCCGGCCGAGTCCTCCGCCTGATGGCGCAGGCCGCGCAGATCGTCGGCGCGCTCCCCTGGAAGAGATGACCCGTTCGCCCGTGGCGGCTGTTGAACCGCAGGGCGTGCCTGCCGTTCAGCAGGTGCATTCCTCTCGAGAGGCGTTCGACCGTAGCGGTGACCACGAGGTGGTAGTGGTTCGGCATCAGGCAGAAGGCGTGGACCGTCCACGCCCAGCGGACCGTGACGCGCCGTGGCAACGCCATGAACGCGCGGCAGTCGATCTCGTCGTGGGCGATCCGCGTTCGGTTGGTGCCTCGCGCCGTGGCGTGGAAGGTGCCGTCGAGGAGCTCTCGGCGAGGATGCCGCGCCATGGCGTCGGTCTACCCCGGATCGG
>DASSSO010000219.1:0-2915 GCA_035776735.1 Gaiellaceae bacterium
GATCGAGCGGGCACGCGACAAGACGGAGCAGATGCAGGCGCGGGCGTCCGCCGTCGACGAGCTGATCGAGGCCGGGACGCTCGAGGACTTCACGGCGGGCGACCAGACGCAGCTCGACCGCGAGCTCGCCGCGATCTCCGCCGACCGCCAGGTCGACGCCGAGCTGGAGCGGCTCCGCGCCGAGGTCGGGTCCGGCGCGCCGCAGAAGGAGCTCGACCAGTGATCGTCCGGCTGATGGGAGAGGGCCAGTACCGGATCGACGACGAGCTCCGCGGGCAGCTGAACGAGCTCGACGACCGGGCGCTCAGCGCGCTGGAGGCCGAGGACGAGGGCTCGCTCGACGGGGTGCTGGACGAGATGTGGCAGCTCGTCCGCGGCCGGGGGGAGCGGCTAGCGGACGACGATCTCTCGGCGTCCGACCTCCTGATCCCGCCGAGCGACCTCACGCTCGAAGAGACGAAGCAGCTCTTCTCCGAGGACGGTCTCGTCCCGGACCTGCCCTCGCGGTGATCGGCGACGGCGGCCTCGTCCACTGGGACGACGTCGAGCCGGTCCGGGGCGACGAGGGGCACATCGGAGGCGCCTGGCGGCAGCTCGGACGGGCCGCGGGCTGCCGGGAGGTGACGGTCAACCGGATCGAGATCGACCCGGGGAAATGGTCGACGCCGGCCCACGTGGAGGACGAGGAGATCTTCTTCGTCCTCGGCGGGACCGGCCTCTCGTGGCAGGACGGAAAGGTCTACGAGGTGCGAGAGGGCGACTGCATCGTCCACCGGTCGCGCAGGGAGGCGCA
The DNA here is from genome assembly GCA_035776735.1 of Gaiellaceae bacterium. GTDB lineage: Bacteria > Actinomycetota > Thermoleophilia > Gaiellales > Gaiellaceae > JACDAN01. The sequence goes on from DASSSO010000219.1 coordinate 794, forward strand.
CACGCTTCGCGCCGGCGACGACGGGCTCGACGTCCTCGCCTACGGCCGCTGGGGCGGCGACGAGCACGCGACGCTGCCGCGGGCCGGCGTCACGTGGCTCGGCTCGAACTGGGTCGCGTCGGGCGGCGGCGGCCATCCGTGGGAGCAGGAGGTCGCGGCCGGCGAGCCCGAGGTCGGCGAGCCGGAGGAGCAGCCGGCGAACATCGTCAACGTCGCCGATCTCGAGCAAGAGCGTTGGATCGACCTCGCGGACGCGGCCGGCTCGGTCAAGTCGGGGCTGAACGTGGTGACGATCGGCCCGGGCAAGCTGCCCGCACCGGCGCACTCACACTCGGCCGAGGAGGAGATCTTCGTCGTGCTCGAGGGGGACGGGACGCTGGAGCTCGTCCCGAACCCGAGGGCGCGCGACCGGGGCCACGAGGAGGAGCAGTACGCGATCCGCGCGGGGCACGTGGTCTCGCGCCCGGCCGGCACGCAGATCGCGCACGCCTTCCGCGGCGGCGAGAACGGCATGAAGGTCCTCATGTACGGCTGGCGGGACACGAACGACATCACCTACTACCCGCGCTCGAACAAGATCGCCTTCCGCGGCGTCGGTCTGATCGCGCGCCTCGAGCCGCTGGACTACTGGGACGGCGAGGAGGAGGCGCCCGGCTAGTCGAGCCGTGTCCCAGTGACAGTCACCGGGACACGGCCGCGCCCGCCGCGTCCGAGTGACTGTCACTCGGACGCGGCTCAGATAGGCAGGCCGAAAAGGGCGAACCACATCGAGATGTCCGGCTCGACGGGCAGCTCCTGCTCCAGCTTCGCCTTCAGCTCCAGCTCCCTCGCGTTGTCTCGCTCCCGCTCGCCGGTCGGGACGAACGGCCAGAACGCGCCGCGCTTGTACCCGTAGACGAGGTACACCGGATGCGGCCCGCCGTCGAAGCGGAACGCCGCGGCGAGCAGCTGGGGCCCGAAGCCCCGCTCGGCCAGCTCGCCGGCGACAAGATGGATGGTCGTGACGAGATCCTCGAAGTGCTCGTCCCGGACGATCAGCCACTCGAAGCCGTAGTCGTCGCTGCGCCGCTCGACCCTCGAGGACGACTCCCGCGCGGCGACGTCGAGCAGCTCCTGCATTTCGTTCTCGGCGCGGACGAACTCGCCCGCCGAGAGCGGCTTGAAGACGACCGCACCGACGCCCCCGGGCCGAAGGCCGAGGTCGACCTCCATCGTCACCGCCGCGGACGGCAGGGCGAAGAGCGCCTCCCGCTTGGCCTCCTTCAGGCGCCTGCGCCCGAAGAGCACATCGCGAATCCCCACCTAGACGTTGACTGGGCGGCCCATCTCGCGGGCGATCGCCGCGAGCCGGGCGAGCCGCTTCTCGAGCGGCGGGTGGGTCATGAAGAGCTCGGCGAACGACGCCTTCACGTTCGTCGGGACGATGAAGAACGCGTTCATGCCCTGCACCTCGCGCAGGTCGCGCTGCGGGATCTGCTGGATCTGGCCGGCGATCCGCTGAAGGGCCGACATGAGATTCTCCGGCGCGCCGGTGATCAGCGCCGCGCCACGGTCGGCCGCGTACTCGCGGTACCGCGAGATCATCAGGATCAGCACGTAGCTGATCACGTAGGTGAGCATCGCGACGAGGAACATGATCAGCCAGACGGGCGTGCCGCCAGACCGGTCGCGGCCGCCGCCGAACATGCCGCCGAAGAGGCCGATCCGCATCAGCAGCGCCGCCACCATCGCGAAGAAGCTCGACACGGTCATGATCGCGACGTCGCGGTTTCCGATGTGCGAGAGCTCGTGCGCGAGCACGCCCTCGACCTCCGGCTTGCTGAGCCGGTACCAGAGGCCCTCGGTGACGGCGACGACGGAGTTCTTCGGGTTCCGGCCGGTCGCGAACGCGTTCGGGACGTCCGTCGGGACGACGGCGATCCGCGGCTTCGGGAGGTCCGCCATGGCGCAGAGCCGCTCGACCATGTCGTGGAGCTCCGGAGCCTCGTCGCGCTCGACGACCTTCGCGCGGGACGCCGCGAGGGCGATCTTGTCGGACGTGTAGTACTGGACGAAGGCGAGAACGCCCATGATCACGATCAGGAACCCGATTCCCAGGTCCGTGAACGCGAGCAGCGCGACG
>DASSSO010000212.1:0-4552 GCA_035776735.1 Gaiellaceae bacterium
CCCGCGCTCGTTCTACTTCGAGGATCCGGCGGGGAACGTCGTCGAGATCGCCGAGGCGGACATGTGGCCGTGACTCGCCCCTGCCCAACAGGGGCGACAGGACTCGAACCTGCAACCCCCGGTTTTGGAGGGCGGAACGAACCGGGGGCGGGGATGGTCGAGCGTGGAGTCAAGCGGGGTTCGGCGTCCGCTCTTAGGCTCTAGTGGTCAGCCTTGGTCAGACGATCCTGACAAGACGCCTGACAAGCTGACAGCGGCGGCGAGGTCACTCTCCGCCATGCGCTCGCGGATATTGGCCGCGTGGCGCGCCCGGTCGAACAGGTGGGCGTACACGTCGAGCGTGATGGACGGCGCCGCGTGACCAAGTTGACGGCTGACCTGGACGGGATCGAGTCCGAGGTCAACGATCAGCGTCGAGGCGAACCCATGACGGAGTGTGTGAAAGCCGATCCGGTCGAGTCCAGCCGCGTCGCAAGCGTCCGTCAGCGCGCGGGCGGCGTTCCGGTGACTGAGCGCAGTCCCGTTCCGCGTCGAGAACACGAAGCGGTCAGGGCCGGAGAGTCCGCGCGCGAGGGTGCGTTTCCGGTGTCCCCGGAGGACGGCCGCGAGCGGCGGCGTCAGGACGACCTTGTAGAAGTCGAGCGGCGAACGCCGGGACTCTCGGTCGTCGTAGAGCGCGTCAGCGACCATCGTGATCGGCAGTTGCCGGAGGGTGTCGATCACAAGCCGCCTTCGCTCGCGGCGACCCCATCCACGGGCTTCGCGAACTCTGCCCCTCCGGCTGCTCCGCCGGGTACGTGCTGACGACGACGGGTTCCCAGCGGCGGTGTGCATCCGCTGTTCGCGGCGTGGTGTGATCTTTGAGCCGTGCTGCCGAGATGCGGATGAGCCGGAGCACGAGCACGACACCCGGAGAGTCGGTGACCAGAGCGCCAAGAAAGCCCCCGAGGGATCGCCCGGGGGCTTGATACCGCATGAGGAGTGGCCGTCAGGCCGACTACTGCTCAGCCTTCACGACGTCGCGCGTTCGCTCACTTCTCCTTCTGGCCGTAGCGAATCCAGCCATTGACGACCGATGCTCCCGTCATCGGGTTGATGAGCGCTTCGGCCGTCCCCTCGGCGAACTGGAAGCGACCGGTTCCGCCGTCAGCGAAAATCACGCTCTCCTTGACCCTGAAGTCCGGCGTCCCCGGCGTCCCGATGACGCCGAGGAACTCTCCTGTGGCGAGCAGCTGGTCACCGTTGGCGGCGGTCCACATCTGTCTGTCGACGAAGTAGCCCATGAAGATGCCGTTGTTCGGTGGAGCAGCGGACGGGTTCGTGAGCAGGCCGTAGACGCAGAGCTCGATGTGGTGGGAGCCACGACCGAGGTGTGTGCTTGTTGCCGCGTCCGTCGCCTTCGACAGCCAGAGGTAGCTGAGACCCGGCGGCGGAGGCGTGGTACAGCGGCCGGTCGGAACCGGCACCTGTTCCAGCTGCACCAGCGTAGCCACCGAGTGGAACGGAAGCATGGCGCTCGGGTTGGTGTTTGCTCCAGCGGCAGCTGCGAGGGCAGCCGGAACTACGAGCGACACCGTGAGCGCCACCAACACCAGCAGAGGGATTCGTGCTCGTGGCATTTGTCTCATCCCCTTTCTCCGTGCCCTTCTACGGCGCGTGGCGCCTCGGGGCATCCGGGAAAACCCCGATCTTCACGTCGGCGGAAGACGCACTCGTCGCCCCATCGCTTGCCGGTGTTGCCACGTAGGACGTGGTTGGGCCGCCAGGCTGTAGTCGTGCACCACGCCGCGTGAGGCACGTACCCATCCGCCCGCGCCTCGCGCCCGCACGATGGGCATGCGCTCAGCGTCATGGCGCTCGGCGATGGCGGCGAGGTAGGCCGTTGCGGTGGCTTCGGTTGCTTGCCGTTCTCGTCGGGGTCGAAGCGCCGATCTCCCCAGGCCCATAGCAGGGCCGCCGAGGCGTGCCGCAGGTCATGCGGCGCGTCGTAGTCGTTGAACCAGTCCCATAGCTTCACGCGCTCGACCTCGGTCAACGTGTGCGTGAGGATGCGGCCGAAGTTGCGCTCGATCAGCTTGCGACCATCCGGCGGTAAGAACTGAGGTCGGGTGTCGAGGTACGCCTCAAGCGCCTCGCGCTCGGCCTCGGTCGCCTCGCGCGCGGCTTCGCGCAGTAGGTCGCGCTCAGGCAACGCGAGCGGCCTCACGTAAATTGCCCTCGGCCGCCAGCATGTCGGCGTAGGCGACGGTGGCCGCATCGGGCTTGCGGCTCGCCATGAACTCACCGAGGTCGGCGGCGGCGGCATCGAGCGCCGGTTGCACGGCCTCGTCGAAGCTTGTTCTTCGCATCTGGGAGCACACGCCACCTGAAGAGGCGGTTGCCCTCGTGGAAGAGGCGCTTGCGAGTAGAGGCCGTTAGATGGAACCGAAGTTCTGACAAGAGCCTGACAACCGCCCCCGGATCGCTCGCCTCAGAGGGCGGCTTTCGGCTCTTGAGCCAACAGGGGCGACAGGACTCGAACCTGCAACCCCCGGTTTTGGAGACCGGTGCTCTACCAGTTGAGCTACGCCCCTGGGCTTGGGTCCGATTGTAGACGCGCCCCTTCGGACGTCACCTCCGCGTGAGGCCGACCAGTAGGCTCGCCGCGTGGCCAGGGCAGCGCAGCGCCGCGCTCAGGGCGTGCTCTTCTCGTTCCTGACGGTCTTCTTCGCCGGGATCGCCGCCACGGCGTACGAGGCGGACGCGTGGGTGATCGCCGTCGCCGCGGCCGTCCTCGGCCTCTGGATGGCCGGCCTCGCGATCCGCACGTTCCGGGCGGCACGTGAGGAAACAGCCAGGTAGGGCCGTATCCTTCTCTAGCCGTGAGTTCCCAGGTCGAAGACACCCAGACGCTCTGGCGGTCCTTCCGGGCGAGCCCGGACGACAAGGCGCTGCGGGACCGCCTGATCCTCACGTACGCGCCGCTCGTGAAGTACGTCGCCGGCCGGCTCGGGAGCGGCCTTCCCGCGCACGTCGAGGAGGAGGACCTCGTCTCCTACGGCCTGCTCGGACTGATCGGCGCGATCGAGCGCTACGACCCCGACCGCGACGTCAAGTTCGAGACCTATGCGATCGCGCGGATCAAGGGGGCGATCATCGACGAGCTGCGGTCGCTCGACTGGGTGCCGCGCTCCGTCCGTGCCCGCGCGCGGGAGATCGAGCGCGCGATCGCCGCCCTCGAGGCGAAGCTCCACCGGCCGCCGTCCGACGAGGAGATCGCCGCGCAGGTCGGGATCACGGTCGAGGAGCTCGAGGACAGCCTCACCGACATCTCCCGCTCGTCGATCGCCGCGCTCGACGAGCTCTGGACGATCGGCGGCTCGGGCGGCGATCAGGTCGCCCTGATCGACACGATCGAGGACACCGAGGCGCCCTCCCCGGAGACGTCGCTCAGCGCGACCGAGCTGAAGGAGGCGCTCGGCGAGGCGATCTCCCGCCTTCCGGAGCGGGAGAAGCTCGTGGTCACGCTCTACTACTACGAGGAGCTGACGCTGCGCGAGATCGGCGAGGTGCTCGGCGTGACCGAGTCGCGCGTCTCGCAGCTGCACACGAAGGCGATCCTGCGTCTGAAGGCGCGGCTCTCCGGCGCGTCACAACGGGCAGAAGACCAGTAACGCACGGCTAAGATCGCGGGTCCAAAGCGACCCGAGGAGGCCCGCCGTATGGCTGCCGTCGAGCCTGGAAAGATCCGCAACGTCGCCGTCACCGGACACCGTGGGACCGGGAAGACCTCGCTTGTCGAGGCGATGCTCTTCCAGTCGGGCTCGGTGAACCGGCTGGGCACGATCGAACAGGGCTCCACGGTCTCGGACTGGGACGAGGACGAGCAGCGGCGGCAGATGTCGATCTCCGCCTCGCTCTGCCACACGACCTGGCAGGACCGGAAGATCAACCTCGTCGACACGCCGGGCGAGCCGAGCTTCCAGGGCGAGGCGATCTCGGCCCTGCGGGTCGTCGAGGGGACGCTGGTCGTCGTTTCCGGCGTCATGGGGGTGGAGGTGCAGACGGGCCGGGTGTGGGCGAGGGCGGAAGAGCTCGGGCTCTCGCGCGTCCTTTTCGTGAACATGCTCGACCGCGAGCGCGCCGACTTCTACCGGGTGCTGGAGCAGCTGCGGAACACGTTCTCGACGAGGGCCGTCGCCGTCCACCTGCCGATCGGGGTCGAGCACGAGATCAGCGGCATCGTCGACCTCCTGCACATGAGGGCATACACGAGCCCGGAGGGCGGCAAGGAGGCGGCGCCGGGCGAGATCCCGGCCGACATGGCCGACCAGGTGGAGACCTACCGCACGCAGCTGCTCGACTCCGTCGTCGAGACCGACGAGGGGTTGATGGAGCGCTACCTCGAGGGCCAGGAGCTCTCGGACGAGGAGGTCGCGCACGCGCTGAAGGACGCGGTCACGCGCGGCGAGATCTTCCCGGTCGCCTGCGGCGTCGCGACGAAGAACCTCGGGACGACGGCGACGCTCGACCTGCTCGTCGAGGGCGTGCCCTCGCCGGCGAAGAAGGACTT
>DASSSO010000213.1:0-14986 GCA_035776735.1 Gaiellaceae bacterium
TCCGATTCACGAGTACAGGGTCGAGCTGAGTTCCTAACTGCGGGAGGTGGACCACATGGCGAGCGAAGAAACCACATCGACGTACACGGGCGTCTCCTCCGGGGCCTTCGGGAAGTTCCGGAAGGCCGCGAAGGACGCCGAACGCAAGGCGAGAGCCGACCTCGAGCAGAGTGGCGAATGGCCCCCGCAGGAACCGATCAAGTACAGGGCCGACCTCTACGTCAGGATCGGCAACCCGATCCACGAGTACGTCGTCGAGTTGACACGCCAGCCCTGACGAGAGGAGAGCCAGTGGCAGACATCGCGAAGGTCATCACCATCATCGGCTCGTCGCCGGAGAGCTTCGCCAAGGCGGCCGACGCCGCCGTTCAGGAGGCGGCGACGACGGTGCGCGGCATCCACGGCGCCCACGTCGTCTCGATGAGCGCGGTCGTCGAGAACGACCGGATCACGGAGTTCCGGACGACGGTCGACATCGCCTTCGCGGTCGAACGATAAGAGGCCACGCCGGCAGAGCCGGCATGGCCTCTTATCGGCATCGCCCAGTCGATGCGGACGGCGCTAGCGCGCGAGCAGCGCCGTCGCGTAGTCCCGGGCGTCGAACGGCCGCAGGTCGTCGAGGCCCTCGCCGACGCCCACGAGCTTGACCGGGAGACCGAGCTCGTGGGCGATCGCCAGCGCGACGCCGCCCTTCGCTGATCCGTCCAGCTTGGTCAGCGCGACGCCGGAGACGTCGACCGCCTGGCCGAAGAGCCGCGCCTGCTGGAGACCGTTCTGGCCGGTGGTGGCGTCGACCACGAGCAGCGTCTCGTGCGGAGCGCCGGGGAGTCGTCGCTCGATCACCCGCCGGACCTTCGCCAGCTCGTCCATCAGGTTCGTCTGCGTGTGGAGGCGGCCGGCGGTGTCGACGATGACCACGTCGCGGCCGCGGGCCGTTGCCGCCTCGATCGCGTCGTAGGCGACGGCGGCCGGGTCTCCCCCGCGTTCCGAGCCGACGAAGTCGGCGCCGGCCCGCTGGGCCCAGATCTCGAGCTGCTCCTCGGCCGCGGCGCGGAAGGTGTCCGCGGCGGCGAGCAGGACGGAATGGTCGTGCTCGCGGAGCTTCTGCGCCAGCTTCCCGATCGTCGTCGTCTTGCCGGTGCCGTTGACGCCGACGACGAGGATCACGGCCGGCCGGGCGCTCAGTTCGAGGCGGGCCGGCTCGCCGAGGAGCTCTGCCGCCTCGTCCGTCAGCGCGGCGCCGAGCTCGCCGAGCTCCCCGCGGGCCTCGAGCCGCCGGACGAGCTCGGCCGTCGTCGGGACGCCGACGTCCGCGGCGATCAGCGCCTCCTCGAGCCGCTCCCAGGCCTCTTCGTCGCCCGGGTCGAAGGCGGCAGCTGCGAGCTGCTCGGTCAGCGCCCGGCGGCTCTTCCCGAGCGAGTCGCGCAGGCGAGAGAAGAACCCCTCCTGCTCGTCCGGCGTCTCGTCCGGTGTCTCGGTGTCGCCGAGCAGCTCGCCCCAGCTCCTGGTCATCGCGGGAGGCTAGCCGCCCCGCCGGGAGAGCCGTCCCGCCGGGCCGTGTCCAAGTGACTGTCACTGGGACGCGGCCGGAAGGGACAGCTAGGCCGCGGCCTCGGCGGGCGCCTCGCGCGGCAGGCGGCGCGAGACGACCTGCGAGACTCCGTCCGAGCCCATCGTGACCCCGTAGAGGACGTCCGCCGCCTCCATCGTCTTCTTCTGGTGCGTGACGACGATGAACTGCGCGCGGCCCGAGAAGCGCCGCAGGAGCTCCACGAAGCGGCCGATGTTGGCGTCGTCCAGCGCCGCCTCGACCTCGTCCAGGAGATAGAAGGGGCAGGGCCGGGCGAGGAAGAGCGCGAAGAGGAATGAGATCGCGCCGAGGGCCTTCTCGCCGCCGGAGAGCAGCGAGAGCCGCGTGACCTTCTTTCCGGCGGGGCGCAGCTCGACCTCGATTCCCGCCTCCGATTCCTCGTCGCCGCCCTCGCGCTCGCCGGTCAGCGTCAAGCGGCCGTGGCCGCCCGGGAAGAGCGTCGACGCAACCTCCTCGAAGTGCGTGCGAACCGCGTCGAACGTCTCGGCGAAGCGGCGCTCGACGGTTCGGTCGAGGTCGTCGCGAAGCTTGGCGAGCTCGTCGAGGCTGCCCTCGAGGTCCTCGCGCTGCGCCGTCAGCTCGGCGAGCGACTCCTTCTCGCGCTCGTACTCCTCTGCCGCGAGCGGATTCACCCGGCCCAGCTCCTCCCGGCGGCGGCCGAGCCGCTCGAGGCGCTCGGCGATCGCCTCGCGGTCGTCGCCCTCGGCCGGCTCGGCGCCGGCTGCCTCGAGCCGTCGCGCTGCCTGGTCGCGCTCCGCCTGGAGGCGCGCGAGCTCGACGTCGATCGCGCCGCCGCCCGCCGCGACCTCGCCGGCCTCGCGCCGGACCTCCGCCTCCGCCCCGCCGAGCCGCCGCAGCTCGTCGGCGAGCTCGGCGGTCCGCGCGGTTCCCGCGTCGGCGCGTGCGCGGAGTGTCGGCTCCCACCGGTCGGTCGCGGAGCCGGCCGCCGCGAGCGCCCGTTCCAGCCGCTCGGCTGCGGCGATGTGCGCCCGGAAGCGGCCGTCGTCCTCTGCCGCGACGGGCCGCGGCTCGTCGACGACGGCGTCCGCCTGACGCTCGAGCTCCGCGACCTCCTCGGCGAGCGCCCGACGGCGGGCCTCGAGCTCCAGCAGCACCGCCTCGGCGGCCTCGCCCGCGAACCAGACCTCGCGACGCTTCGGGTCGTAGGCGATCCCGTCTCGGGTGACCGCGAGCTGCGACTGCGCGAGGAGCTCTGCGCGCTCCACGATGACGAACTCGTCCACGGTCTCGTCGACGACGACGTTCAGGCTCCCGAGCCCCCGCGCACGCGCTTCGTCGACGAGCTCGAGGGCGGCCTGCTCGTCCGGGGCGAGCACCGCAGCTCCGCGGCCGCGGAGCGCGGCGGCGACGGCACGCTCGTCTCCGGGAGCCACGTCCAGCCTGGAGAGGAGCAGCTCGTGCCCCGCCTCTGCCAGGGCGCGCGCCGCGGGTGGCACGCCCTCCCGCTCGGCGAGCGTGCGCTCCAGCGCGGCGAGCCGCTCGCGGGCGAGGCCGGCCTCCTCGAGGAGCTTCCGCCGCCGCAGCTCGGCCGCCGTCGGGCCCGTTGGGAGACGCGGCCGGCTCGCTGCCTGGCGGAGCGATTCGACGAGCGAAGCCGCGCTCTCGCGTCGCAGCGCCAACCGCTCGCCGGCGCTGCGCAGCCGGTACAGCGCCGCGGTCGCCGCCTCGCGCCTGCCGGCGGCGTCGGCGAGCTCCTCCTCGGCGCGGTGGCGCTCGGCGAGCAGCTCCTCCAGCTTCGCGTCCGTCCTCCGCTTCGCGTGGTCCGCTGCCGCGCGCCGCTCGGACGCCTCGCCGATCCGCTCGTCGATCTCAGCGAGATCCAGGGTCGCGACGGCCGCCTCCAGCGAGGAGATCTCGCCGCCGAGCTTCTCCGCGCGCTGGGCTGCGCTCGCCTGCAGCGCCAGCGGCCGCAGGCGCTTCTTCACCTCCGCCTCGATGTCGCGCGCCCTCGCGACGTCCTGCGCGACGCGGGCGAGCTTCAGCTCGGCCCGGTGCCTGCGGCGCTTGAATTTCCCGAGCCCCGCCGCCTCCTCCACGAGCGCCCGGCGCTCCTCGGGCCTCGACGCCAGGATCTGCTCCACCTTGCCCTGGGAGATGACGGAGCCGGCCGCGCCGCCGAGCCCGACGTCCGCGAGGAGCTCGACGAGATCCGTGCGCCGGACCGCCGTCCCGTTGATCAGGTACTGACCCTCACCTCCGCGATGCAGCCTCCGCATGACGGAGACCTCGGCCGGGAGGTCGGCCAGGGTGTCGTCCGCGTTGTCCAGCAGGAGCTCGACCTGGCAGTACGACACCGGTTGCCGGCCGCCGGAGCCGGCGAAGAGCACGTCGTCGGGCTTCTCCGCCCGGAGCTCGCTCGGGCTCAGGCTCCCCGAAGCCCAGAGCAACGCGTCGGCGACGTTCGACTTTCCCGAGCCGTTCGGCCCGACGACCACGGCGACGCCCGGCTCGAGGCGGATCTCGACCGGTTCGGGGAAGGACTTGAAGCCGCGGATGCGGATGGCACGAAGGTGCACCAGCGCGGAACGCTAGTGCGTCAGGCGGATGGCGGTCCCGGCGCCGCCGGCCGCTTGCGTCATGCGCGGATCTTCTCCAGCGCCTGCTTGGCCGCTTCCTGCTCGGCCGCCTTCTTCGACGAGCCGACGCCGACGCCGGCCTGGTCGCCGTCGATCACGGCAGCGGACGTGAACCTCCGGTCGTGCGGCGGCCCCTCCACCTCCAGCACCGTGTAGCTGACCTGGCGGCCGAGGGCGGCGAGCTGCTCCTGCAGCTCGGTCTTGAAGTCCACGTGCGTCGTGGCTGCGTACTCGATTCTGCCGCCGAAGGCCTCGACGATCGGCCCCTCGATCGACTCGAAGCCGTGCTCGATGAAGAGCGCCGCGAGCGCCGCCTCGAGCAGCGCGGCCAGGACGTTCCTGTTGCGCGAGAGCCGGTCGAGCTCGTCCGGAGGGACGATCCCCTCGCCCTTCTCCACCAGACGGGCGCCGAGCCCGAGCTCCCGCGAGACCACGGCGCAGCTCGCCCGCGAGACGACGTGGGAGCGGATCTTCGCCAGCCGGCCCTCCGCGAGCTCGGGATAGCGGTCGTAGAGCGCACGGGCGACGGCCAGCTCGAGGACGCTGTCCCCGAGGAACTCCAGCCGCTCGTAGGACGACGCACGGTCCGGAGCCCAGGACGGGTGCGTGAAGGCGTTGTCGGCCCGCTCGGCCGGCAGCTCGTCGATCAGCCGCGTGAGCCGGCCCGGCTCGCCGTGCGGCGCGTGACTACTGGTGCGACGTGACGTACTCGACAGCCTGACCGACCGTCTGGATCTGCTGGGCGTCCTCGTCCGGAATCTTGATCCCGAATTGATCCTCGAGCTCCATGATCATCTCGACGAGGTCGAGCGAGTCGGCGCCGAGGTCCTCCTGGAAGTTCGCCTCCTCCGTGATGTCGGACTCCTCCACGGACAAGCGCTCCGCCAGGACCTCCCTGATGCGCTCGTAGACTTCGTCGCGGGACGCGGCCATGTCACCTCACTTGCGTTCGTTGGACTGAGAGCGCGCCGATTCTACGGAACTAGGGAACCGGCGTGCGAAGCGGCTCGACTTCCCGTCCGCGGTACGTCTTGCACGTCGGGCACATCTGATGGGGCCGCTTCGGGCGGTGGCAGACCGGGCACTCGTTGACCCTCGGGGCCTCGAGCTTGTGCTGGGCGCGGCGCTTGTCGCGGCGGGCTTTCGACGTTTTCCTCTTCGGGACGGCCATCGCGGCTCGCCACTATAGCTATCGTTTCCCCCGAGCCCCCGGGCTCGACCTATGCGCTCGCGCCGCTGATCGATACCGCCTTCCGAGCCCTTCCGGGCTCCTGTTCCGATCAGGAGGACGCGATGCACGACCCCGGCGGCACGCTTGCCGCGACCACCCTCACCAGAAGCTACGGCGCCGAGACGATCCTCGACGGCGTCTCGCTGACCGTGCGGCCTGGCGCACGCATCGGCGTCGTAGGCCCGAACGGCAGCGGGAAGACGACGCTCCTACGCCTCTTGGCCGGAGTGGACGAGCCCGATTCGGGCACGGTGGAGCGGCAGCCGCCGTCGCTCACGGTCGGCTATCTCGCCCAGGAGGTCGACGCGCTCCCGTCTGAGACGCTCCTCGCCTATCTCGAGCGCCGGACTGGCCTCGCGGCGGCCGCGGCGGAGATGGACGCCCTCGCCGCGCGCCTCGGTCGGGAGCCGGGGCTCGCCGCCGACCACGCCGAGGCGCTCGACCGGTTCCTCGCCCTCGGCGGAGGCGATTTCGCCGGGCGGGCGCGAGACGTGGCGACGCGTGTGGGTCTCGGCGTGGATCGGCTCGACCGTCCGCTCGGGACGCTCTCGGGCGGCGAGGCGGCGCGCGCCAAGCTCGCCGCGATCCTCCTCTCGCGCTTCGACGTGCTGCTGCTCGACGAGCCGACGAACGACCTCGACTTCGCGGGCCTGGAGCTCCTCGAGCGCTTCGCGCGCTCCACGCCGAGCGCGCTCGTGGTTGTGTCGCACGACCGCGCCTTCCTGGAGCAGACCGCCGAGCGCGTGGTCGAGTTCGAGGCCGAGACGAGGCGGATGCGCGAGTTTGCCGGCGGCTGGACCGAGTACGAGCGACTGCGAGAGGTGACACGGCGCGGCGATGACGCCGCCTACGAGCGCTACGCGGCCGAGCGGGCGCGATTCGAAGGCCTGCTGCGCACGCGACAGGGCGAGGCGCGGGCCGCCGGGCACATGGCCGACCGTCGCGGGACGCACGCCCTGATGTCGCAGGTCCGGTCGGCTGAGAGGCGGCTCGAGCGCCTCGAGGAGGTGGAGAAGCCGTGGACACCCTGGCGGCTGCAACTCTCGCTCGAGTCCCGGCGCGCCGGCGACGTCGTCGCACGACTGGAAGGCGCGGTCGTCGAGCGAGGCGACTTCCGGCTCGGCCCGATCGACCTCGAGCTCCGCCACGGCGACCGCCTCGCGATCGCGGGACCGAACGGCGCAGGAAAGACGACACTCCTCCGTGCGTTGCTGGGCGAGCTTCCGCTCGCTGCCGGCTTCCGCTACGCCGGCCCGAACGCCCGCTTCGGCGAGCTGGAGCAGGACCGCGCCTGGCTCGACTCCGACAGGCCGCTGATCGAGCTGTTCGCCGGGCGCGCCGGTCTCCCCGTCGGAGAGGCCCGAAGCGTGCTCGCGAGGTTCGCGCTCCGCGGCGGCGAGGTCGCGAGGCCGGCGTGCTCGCTCTCACCCGGGGAGCGGACTCGCGCCGTGCTGGCGCTGCTCTCGGCGCAAGGGACGAACGCGCTCGCCCTGGACGAGCCGACGAACCACCTCGACCTCGAGGCGATCGAGCAGCTCGAACAGGCGCTCGAGGACTACGACGGCACGCTCGTCCTCGTCACGCACGATCGCCGCTTCCTCGAGCGGCTGGCGCCGACGACGACGCTCGAGCTGCCTTCCCGCTAGGGCGGGCCCACGCCTGGAGGACGCAGGTCGGGACTCTGGCCTTCCGGAGCGCCGGCGGATGGGCCGCTCGGTACGCGCCCGGCGAGACGCCGTACGCGCGCCCGAAGCTCGTCGTGAAGGAGCCGACGCTCTTCAGCCCGACGGCGAAGCAGACCTCCGAGATCGAGCGGTCCGTGTTGAGGAGGAGCGCGGCCGCCCGCTCGAGGCGCCGCGTCAGGAGGTACTGGTGCGGAGTCTCGCCGAAGGCCCGGCGGAACTCGCGGCTGAAATGGGCTTCCGAGAGCCGCGCGACGCGCGCGAGGGTCGGCACGTCGAGCGGCTCCCGGTAGCGGGCGTCGATCAGGTCCTTGGCGCGCAGCAGATGCCGCGCGGGAGGCCGGATCGTCAGCATCGAGGCAGTATCTCGACGCCTAGCCCGTCTGTGCCATGCGGATCTGGTTCCCGGACGGATCCCTGAAGCCGGCGTCGATGCCGTACGGCTGCTCGGTCGGCTCCTGCGAGAACTCGACGCCGCGGCCCTTGAGCTCCTCGTAGGTCGACCGCACGTCGTCCGCCTGGAAGAACAGGCCGCCCGCCGCCCCCTTCGCGACCAGCTCCTTGAGCTTCGCCGACGTCTCCTCGTCGAGCACGGGCGGGCCGGGGATCGAGATGAGCGTGAGCGCGACGTCCTCCTGGCCGGGCACGCCGACGGTCAGCCACCGGAAGTTGCCCAGCTCCGGGACGGTCACGTCCTCGCGGAGCTCTAGGCCGAGCTTCTCCGTGTAGAAGGCGAAGGCCTCCTCCTGGTCGTGCACCCAGACGTTCACGTGGGTGAGCTGCTTGAGCATGGTGTCCTCCTTCGTTCGTGAGTGGTCGGGGGCCACGCTAATCGGCGCCCGCGCCGGTGTCTTCTCGAAAACTGCTGTGAAGGAGGCTAGAAGGCGCCCGCGTAGGCGTTCAGCGCGGGCTGGCCGCCGAGGTGCGCGTAGAGCACGCGTGACCCGGGCTCGATGCGGCCGAAGCGGACGAGGTCGATGAGCGCCGCCATCGACTTGCCCTCGTAGACGGGATCGGTGAGCATGCCCTCGAGCCGGGCGCAGAGCCGGATCGCGTCGATCGTCTTCTCGTCGGGGATGCCGTACGTCCCGGCGTGCCACTCGTCCAGCAGGACGATCTCGTCGTCGCGGAGCTCCCGGCCGAGGCCGAGCGCCTGCGCCGTCCGCCGTGCGATCCGCGCGACCTGGTTCCGAGTCTGCTCGACGGTCGCCGAGCCGTCGATGCCGAGCACCGCCCGCGGCCGCTCCTGCCCCGCGAAGCCGGCGATCATGCCGGCCTGGGTCGAGCCGGTGACCGAGCAGACGACGATCGTGTCGAAGAAGACGCCGAGCTCGCGCTCCTGCGCCTCCACCTCCTGCGCCCAGCGTGCGAAGCCGTGCCCGCCGAGGGGATGGTCGGAGGCGCCGGCCGGAATCGCGTACGGCTTGCCGCCACTCGCCTCCACGTCGGCCAGCGCCTGCTCCCAGCTCGGCCGAATCCCGATGTCGAAGCCTGCCGGGTCGAGGCGGACGTCGGCGCCCATGATCCTCGAGAGGAGGATGTTCCCGACCTTGTCGTAGACGACGTCGGGCCATTCGACCCACTGCTCCTGCACGAGCACGCACCGCAGTCCCAGGTGGGCCGCGACGGCTGCGACCTGCCGCGTGTGGTTCGACTGGACGCCGCCGATCGAGACGAGCGTGTCGCAGCCCTGCGCGAGCGCTTCCGCGGCGAGGTACTCGAGCTTCCGGACCTTGTTGCCGCCGTACGCGAGTCCGGCGTTGCAGTCCTCGCGCTTCGCCCAGATCTCGACCTTCCCGCCGAGGTGCTCGCTCAGGCGCGGGAGCCGGTGGACGGGCGAGGGCCCGAACAGCAGCTCGACGCGGTCGAAGTCCTCCAGGGCCATTGCCCCGGGACCCTAAAGCTGTTCCTTCAGCCTTTCCAGCGCAGCCCAGCGCGGGTCGGTGCGCTCTTCCTCGTGCTCGTGCGGGTTCTCGTTCAGATCCTCGCCGCAGACCGCGCAGAGGCCGGCGCAGTCTTCCCGGCAGAGGATCTGGTCCGGGAGCTCGAGCGCGATCGCGTCGCGCGCCCACGCCGACAGGTCGAGGCGGTTCTCCCGCACGTACTGGGTGCGGAGCTCCTCGGCGTCGCCGGGGCTCGTGGCCTGGTACTCGCGGGCGCTGACCGGGAGGTCGACGACCGCGTCTTTCAGGCAGCGGACGCACGGACCGTGAAGGCGCGCGCGGAAGCCGAGCTCGAAGGTCGTACCGCTGGAGCCTCGGCTGATGACGAGCTCCGCCGGCACCTTCTCGGGCACCGGGAGGTAGCGCTGGCCGCCGAGCTCGAACGGCGCGAGCTCGATCTCCTGCTCGTCGCGGTACTCCTCGCCCGGCCTGAGCTTGGCTTGTCTGAGGTCGAACGTGGTCACTGGATGAGGGTAGCGTCGCGTCCCGCGGCAATGAGGGCCTCGAACTCCGCGATCGCCTCCTCTTCCCCCGGCGGGCTCTCGACCACCGCGAGGATCTCGCTCGCACGCGGCCACTCGGAGCTGTGGAGCGGCGACGGGTCGTACTCGGTGCGCCGGTGACGGACGTCCGGGCCGAGCTCGACCCAGTGCGCGCCGGCCCGGCCATAGGGCAGCCCGATGCTCCCGGCGTTCACGACGCGCTTGTCGCGAAAGCGCCGGTCGAACTGCATGTGCGTGTGGCCGCAGACCACGACGTCCGCCTCCACGTCCTCGAGGATCGCCGCGAGGCGCTCGTCCGAGGCGGTCCGCAGGAGCATCTCCTCGTCGCTCCTCGGCGAGCCGTGGACGAAGAGGGCGCGGCCCAGCCCCTCGACCTCGAGCTCGAGGCGCTCCGGCAGGGTCTGGAGCCACTGCAGCCGCTCCGGCCCGAGCTGCTCGATCACCCACTCGTCGCCGGGGTCCCGGTCGGCGTTGCCGCGGATCGCGAGCGCGTCGAGCGCGCGGATCCGGTCGACGGCCTCGGCCGGCATCGGTCCCCAGGCGAGGTCGCCGCCGAAGACGAGCGTGGCGTCGCCGACCTCCGCGAGCGCGGCGTCGAGCGCGGCAGGGTTGCCGTGCACGTCGTAGAGCGCGGCGACGCGCTGGAGGGGCGGGTTACTGGTACGGCTGGTCGTCGTTGGAGCTGGGGCTGGCGATACCGGCCACGACCGTCTCCTGCGAGCGTTCGTGGAGCCGCTCCCGACCGCGCTTCACGGCGCCGAGGAACTTGTCCAGGTTGACCTCGAGCGTCGAAAGGATGCTGTCGGCCCAGTCCTCCATCTCGAGCCGCGTCTCGCGGGCCTGCCGCCGCGACTCGTCGATGATCTCCTGCGCCTGCCGCTCGGCGAGCTTGACGATCTCGGTCTGCGAGGCCTCGCGAACCGCCTGCTCCCGGGCCTCGCCCAGGATCCGGTCGCACTCGCGCTTGGCCTCCGCGAGCATCTCCTGCCGCTCCTTGACGATCCACCGGGCCTGCTTGATCTCCTCCGGGATCGTCGCCCGCATCTGGTCGAGGATCTCGTAGATCTCCTCGCGGTCGATGCGCACCTGGTCGGTCAGCGGGACCGCCTTGGCGTTGTGCACGAGGTCGTCGAGCTTGTCGATGAGAACGAGGACGTCCATATGGCCAACCAGTGTACTGAGCAGGCCGGAGGCCTCGTGATTCTGGGCCGCGGGCACTATTCCGAGGGGCTGACGGGCGCTCCCGGACGGCCGTCGCCGTACATCTCGCGCAGGCGCCGGGCCACCGCCTCGGGGACGAGGGCGTCCACGTCGCCCCCGTACGCGGCGATTTCCTTGACGCCGCTCGAGGAGACGAAGCTCACCTCCGGGCTCGCCATCACGTAGACCGTCTCGATGTCGGGCGCGAGCGTCCGGTTCAGTTGGTTCATCTGGAACTCCCACTCGAAGTCCGAGATGACGCGCAGGCCCTTGACGATCACCTTCGCGTCCCAGCGACGCGCGAAGTCCACGACCAGCTCCTTGAAGACGTCCACCTCGACGTTCGGCAGGTCGGCGAGCGCCTCCCGGAGGAACTCGACCCGCTCATCCACGGAGAACATCGGCTGCTTGTGCGCCGGGCTGCCGACGACGCCGACGACGACGCGGTCGAAGATCCCGGACGCCCGCCGGATCACGTCGACGTGGCCGTTCGTGACGGGGTCGTACGTCCCGGGGTAGATCGCCGTGATCACTCGTGCTCGAAGAGGGTGAGCCGCGCGGAGCCGTATTTCCGGCTCGTCCGCTTCCGAAGTGGCAACTCCGGCTCCTCCTTCGCGTGGGTCTCGACGACGGCGAGCCCGTCCTGCGCGAGCACGGACGGGAGGTAGAGCGCGAGTCGGTCTTCCAGTGAGGAGTACATCCGGTAGGGCGGATCGACGAGCACGAGATCGTAACGCCTGCCCGCAGCTGCCTCCTGGGCGAGCACGGAGAGCGCGTCCCGGTGCAGGATCGTCGCCCCGGTCAGCCGCAGCTTCTGGACGTTCTGCCGGATCGCGACGACCGCGGCCTGGTCGGCCTCGGCGAAGACGGCGGACGCGGCCCCGCGTGACAGCGCCTCGAGGCCGTAGGCGCCGGAGCCGGCGAAGAGGTCGAGCACGGAGGCGCCGCCGACCGGGCCGATCAGGTTGAAGGCCGCCTCGCGGACGCGATCGCCCGTCGGCCGGGTGTCGTGGCCCTTGGGCGCGACGATCTTCGCGCCGCGCTTCTCGCCGGCGATGATGCGCACGGCGGCATTGTGCGTCCTACGGCGAGGCGATCCAGGCGCCGCGCGAGACGTCGATCCGGTCGTCGTAGCCGCCCACGATCAGGACCCGGCCGTCCCGAAGGACCGTCGCCGTCCCAAAGGCCAGCGGCTCGGAGACGGTGCCGAGGCCGGAAGCGCCGTGTCCGCGGGTCGTACAGCTCGACCCGCCGCCCGCCGCCGGCGATCACGACCTGGCCGAGGGAAGGCGCACCACGACATCCGGCAGCTAGAAGCGGGACTCCGCCATCCGCCCCGCTCGGGCGAAGCGCGTCGCGCCGCGCGCCAGCCCGTCGACGCTCGCGTAGCGGCCGTGGGAGTCTCGGTCGTCGGAGCCGCCGACGACGAGCACGCCTTCGTCCCGGAGCGCGACGGCGGCGTGCTTTTGCCAGCGACGAAGACCTCGCCCGAGCGGAGGAGCGTTGCCGAGTGCACGGCGCGGGGCACCGTCATCGATGCCGTCGGTGCAACGGCGGCCGGCGCGGCCAGAAGCGCGAGGAGGCCGAAGACGAGCGCTGATCACATCGACCCGTTACACCGAGCCGTCCAGCGCAGTTCCGCTTCAGGCGGTCAAGCGGCAGGCTCGCGGTCGGCGAAGAGGCGGTCGACCTCGTCGTTCAGCGGGCCCTCGTAGTCGACGAGCCCCTCGGCGACCTCCCGCGCTTGCTCGAGGAGATCGCGGTCGGCGCGCAGGCGCGTGAAGCGGAACTCGGAGAGGCCCGCCTGCCGCGTGCCGAGCAGCTGACCCTCCCCGCGCAGCTCGAGGTCGACCTCCGCGAGCTCGAAGCCGTCCGTCGTCCGCACCAGCGCCTCGAGCCGCGCCTGCGCGGCGTCCGTGAGCTCCTCCTTCGCGCGCGAGATCAGGAGGCAGTACGACTGCTCGGCGCCGCGGCCCACCCGGCCGCGGAGCTGGTGGAGCTGCGCGAGGCCGAACCGGTCGGCCTCCTGGACGATCATGATCGTCGCGTTCGGGACGTCGACGCCGACCTCGATCACCGTCGTCGCGACGAGGACGTCGAGCCCGCCGGCCTTGAACTGCGCCATCAGCTCGCGCCGCTCGTCCGGCCGGAGCCGACCGTGGAGGAGGCCGACGCGGTAGCCGCGCAGCTCGCCCTTCCTCAGCCGCTCGGCCTCCCGCTCGGCCGCCCGCGCCTGGCTGGTCTCCGTCTCCTCGATCAGCGGGCAGACGACGTAGGCCTGGCGCCCGGCGTCGAGGTGCTTCCGCAGCCGCTGGTACGCCGCGCTCGAGCGCTCCTCGGTCACCCACGCCGTCTCGATCGGCTTTCGGTTCGCGGGCGGCTTGGCGATCTCGGTCACCGAGAGGTCGCCGTAGACGGTCAGCGCGAGCGTGCGAGGGATCGGCGTCGCCGTCATGTGCAGGACGTGCGGCCTCCTCTCGCGCGGCTGGCCGGCAGCGGCTCCCGCCGGGCGAAGCCCGGCTCCGCCGCTGCCTGACGCCGCTGGCTGCGGGATGCTGCGGTCGGCGGGCTTGTCCGTGCCCGATTGCGCTGTCCTGCGCCCGCCGACCTTGCCTCCCTTCCCAGCGCCGCCCCAGCCGCCCGAGAGGCGCGCAAGGGCTGTGCGCTGCTCGACGCCGAAGCGATGCTGCTCGTCCACGACCGCGACGCCGAGCTCGCCGAGGTCGACGCCCTCCTGGATCAGCGCGTGGGTGCCGACGACCACCTGCGCCGCCCCGACGTCGTGCTTGACCGACCGCGTGAGCAGCGCTACCGGGACGCCGAGCTCCGTGCAGATCGGCTCGACGGTGAGGAAGTGCTGCTCCGCCAGGGTCTCGGTCGGCGCCATCAGCGCACCCCGCCTGTCGGCCTCGACCGCGCGGAGCAGCGCATAGAGCGCGACGACCGTCTTCCCCGAGCCGACGTCACCCTGGAGCAGCCGCTCCATCGGCCGCTCGCCGGCGAGGTCGGCGTCGATCTCCCGGATCGCGCTCTCCTGGCTAGGCGTCAGCTCGAACGGAAGCGCGGCGCGGTACCGGCGAACCAGCTCGCCCGGCGGCCCGAGCGCCGGCGCCCGCTCCTCGTCCCGACCTTCCCGCCGCCGCGCCAGGCCGACCTGCAGCGCGAGCAGCTCGTCGAACGCGAGCCGCCTGCGCGCCTGCTCGCCCTGCTCCTCGCTCGCCGGCCGGTGGAGCGCGACGAGGGCGTCCGACCGGCCCGGAAGACCTTCGCGCACTTTGAGCGGAGCCGGGAGGGGATCGGTCACGTCGCCGGCGTAGTCCAGCGCCTTCCCGACGACCTCCCGCAGCTTCTTGACCGTGATCTCCTCGCTGGCCGGGTAGACCGGTGCGAAGTCGGCGGTCGCGGCGACGCCGTCGACGTCGTACGAGCGGACCGTGAACTCGCTGCCCTTGAGGTTCCCCCGCAGGCGCACCCGTGTGCCGGGCTGGAGCCGGTCCTTGAGCCAGGCCTGGTTGAACCAGACGGCGGTGATCTCGCCCGTCCCGTCGGCGACCCGCGCCTTCACGAGCTGCAGCCGCCGCGCCCGCTGGACCCGGACGCTCAGCACCTCGCCGGCGATCGCGGCCTCCTCCTCGCCGAAGAGGTCGGCGATCGCGAGCTCGGGCGCCGCGGGCTCGTACCGCCGCGGGCGGTACGCGAGCGCGTCGCCGATCGTCCGCAGCCCGAGAGCCGCGAGCCGCTTCTTGACTGTGGGGCCCACCCCGTCGAGCGTGTCGAGCGGCAGCTCCAGACGCTCGGGCCGAGGCAATCCGGGGAGGCGCGGCCAGGCTTCCGGCGGCTCGGCGCCCGCGAAGCCGCGCAGCGAGCTCAGGCCGACTCCGGGAAGACGGGCGTGGCCTCCTCCTCGGCCAGGAAGTCGATCTCGAGCTTCTCGATCCGCGTGCCCTCGATCTCGATCACCTTGAAGCGGAGCCCGTTCCACTGGATCTCGTCGCCGGGCGCCGGCGCGCGGCCGAGCTGCCCGAAGACGAACCCGGCGAGGGTGTGGTAGTCGACGTCCGGCATGTCGAGCTGGAACTGCTCGTTGAAGTCGTCGATCGGGAACGTGCCGTGGACGCGGATCCGGCGCTCGTCGAGTCGCTCGAGCGACTCGTCGGGCAGGTCGTACTCGTCCTCGATCTCGCCGACGATCTCCTCGAGCAGGTCCTCGAGCGTGACGATGCCCTGCATCGAGCCGTA
>DASSSO010000010.1:0-9967 GCA_035776735.1 Gaiellaceae bacterium
CCCGGCGTCTTCGAGCGCGAGCTCGGTCCCGAGGACCTCGAGGACAAGCTGCTGCTGACGACGGTCGAGAAAGCGGTCGCCTGGTCGCAGGGGAACTCGATCTGGCCGGCGACCTTCGGGCTCGCCTGCTGCGCGATCGAGATGATGTCGATCGTCTCCTCGCGGTACGACGTCGCGCGCTTCGGCGCCGAGGTCTTCCGGTCGTCGCCGCGCCAGGCCGACCTGCTGATCGTCTCCGGCCGGGTCGCGCACAAGATGGCCGCGCCGCTGCGCCAGATCTACGACCAGATGCTGGAGCCCAAGTGGGTAATCGCGATGGGTGCCTGCGCCAGCTCGGGCGGGATGTTCAACAACTACACGGTGCTCCAGGGCGTCGACAAGGTGGTCGCCGTCGACATCCACGTGCCCGGCTGCCCGCCCCGGCCGGAGGCACTCGTCGAGGGCATCGTCCGCCTGCAGGAGAAGATCAAGGCCGGCGTCCCTCCGGCGTACGAGATCCGCGGAGTCGCGTCGTGACCTTCGAGGGGGTCCCGGGGCTCGTCGAGCGCAGGGACGAGCACGGCGAGACCACGCTCGTCGTCGACCCGGCCCGCCTGCGGGAGGCATGCCAGCACCTGCGCGACGCCAAGGGGTTCAACTTCCTCTCCGACATCACCGCGGCCGACTACCTCGGCTGGGGCGAGCGCGGAGTCGCCGGCTACTACGGCACCCCGCAGGGCCGCGACCTCAACGGGCCGGCCGGCCTCGGCGTCTCCGTCGCCTCGCAGGCGCACGCCCGAGTTCCGCGCCCGAAGCCGAAGCGGTTCTCGGTCAACTACCACCTGCTGGCGCTACGGGACGGCGCGCCGCGGGTGCGCGTGCAGGTCTGGATCGACGAGGGCGAGACGCTCGAGAGCGTGATTTCGGTATGGCCGACCGCCGACTGGCACGAGCGGGAGGCCTGGGACATGATGGGCATCCGCTTCGAGGGGCACCCCAACCTGACCCGGATCCTGATGCCGGAGGACTGGGAGGGGCACCCGCTCCGCAAGGACTATCCGATCGGCGGCGAGCCCGTCCGCTTCTCCGGGGAGGAGTAGTGGCGATCGTCGAGCGCCCGCGGATCTACGAGGGCTCGCGGATCCCCTCGCCGATCCCGACCGTGCTGCGCACCCCGCCTGAGCTCGAGGGCAGCGAGGACGTCCTCCGGATCAACTTCGGCCCGAACCACCCGTCCATGCACGGCGTCCTGCGCCTGATCATCGACCTGGCCGGGGAGCGCGTCGTCGGCACCGAGGCGGTGATCGGCTACCTCCACACGGGCTTCGAGAAGAACATGGAGCAGAAGACGTGGTGGAAGGCGATCACGTACCCGGAGCGGATCGACTACGTCGGCTTCCAGAACGACGAGCTCGTCTTCGTGCTGGCGATCGAGAAGCTGCTCGCGCTCGAAGTCCCGCCGAAGGCGACGTGGATGCGGATGCTCCTCTGCGAGCTCAACCGGATCCACTCGCACCTCGTCTTCCTCGGCACCGGGGCGCTCGAGCTCGGAGCGATCTCGATGTTCTGGTACTGCTTCCGCGAGCGAGACCTGGTGCTCGACCTCTTCGAGCTGGTCACCGGCGTCCGCATGCACACGCGGTACTTCCAGGCCGGCGGGCTCTCGGAGGACATCCCGCCCGGCTTCTACGCCGAGGCCCGCAAGTTCTGCGAGTGGATGCCGAAGGCGGTCGACGACTACGAGGCGCTGATCGGCAGGCAGGAGATCTGGCTGGAGCGGACGCAGGGCGTCGGCCTCCTCTCCGCCGACGACGCCGTCGCGCTCGGGCAGTCGGGCCCGGTGCTCCGCGCCTCCGGAGTCGACTGGGACCTCCGGAAGGATCAGCCCTACCTCGCCTACGACGAGGTCGAGTTCGACGTGCCGGTCTACGCGAACGGCGACGTCTACGACCGGTACCGCGTCCGCATCGACGAGATGCGCCAGTCGACTCGCATCGTGGAGCAGTGCCTCGACCGGCTCGAGGGCATGCAGGGCGAGCCGTGGATCGCGGATGACCGCAAGGTCGTCCTGCCGCCGCGGGAGGAGCTCCACACCTCGATGGAGTCGCTGATCCACCACTTCAAGATCGTCACCGAGGGCTACCGCGTGCCCGAGGGCGAGGTCTACGTCGCGATCGAGTCGCCGCGGGGCGAGAAGGGCTGCTACGTCGTCTCGGACGGCGGGGCGCGCCCGTGGCGGGTCAAGTTCCGCGCCCCCTCATTCGCCGCGCTCGAGGCGACCGCGACCTGCATGCACGAGGCGCTCGTGGCCGACCTGATCGCGATCGTCGGCTCGCTCGACGCGGTGATGGGGGACACCGACCGGTGACCGTCGCGGAGTTCCACGAGCGCGTGCAGGAGCTCCGGCAGCGCTATCCGGACGGCCGCTCCGCGATCATGGGCGCTCTTCATCTCGCGCAGAACCGCCACGGCGGCTGGCTTCCCGTCGAGGCGCTGGAGGAGGTCGCGGAGGCGATGGAGCTGACGCCGGCCTACGTCCAATCGGTCGCGTCCTTCTACGACATGTACCACCTGGAGCCGGTCGGCCGGCACTCGATCGAGGTCTGCACGAACCTCTCCTGCGCGCTCGTCGGCGCGCAGGCCGTCGTCGACGCCTTCGAGGTGGAGCTCGGCGTGGCGCCGGGCGAGACGACCGAGGACGGCGCGATCACCTTCCGCCTGGTCGAGTGCGCCGGCGGGTGCGGGTACGCCCCGGTCGTCGTCGTCGACCAGCGCTACCGGGAGCCGGTCCGGCCCGGCGACGTCCCCGCGCTCGTGGAGGAGATCCGTGGCCGCTGAGCTGACCGTCCTGAAGGGCGCGGACGAGCGCGACCTGACGAAGCTGGACGAGTACCGCGCGATCGGCGGCTACGCGCAGCTCGAGAACGCGCGCGGGATGACGCCCGAGCAGCTGATCGAGACGATCTCGAACGCGAAGCTCCGCGGCCGCGGCGGCGCCGGCTTCCCGATGGGCCGCAAGATGAGCCTCGTCCCGCCGCCGGAGAAGCGGCGGAGCCCGGCCTACGTGGTTGCGAACGCGGACGAGTCCGAGCCAGGCGCCTTCAAGGACCGGGAGATCATGCGCCGGGCGCCGCACCGGTTCATCGAGGGCTGCCTGATCGCGGCGCACGGGATCCAGTCGCGGAGCGTCTTCATCTACATCCGCGGCGAGTACCTGACCGAGTACGAGGTGCTGACGGCCGCGGTCGAAGAGGCCCGCGCGGCCGGCGTCTTCGGCGACTGCGACGTGGTCGTCCACCGCGGGGCCGGCGCCTACATCTGCGGTGAGGAGTCCGCGCTGCTCGACTCGCTCGAGGGGAAGCGCGGCCAGCCGCGGCCGCGCCCGCCGTTCCCGCCCGTGACCGGCCTCTACGCCGGCCCGACCCTCGTCAACAACGTCCAGACGATCGCGAGCGTCCCCGCGATCCTCGAGCTCGGGGTCGAGCGCTACTCCGAGCTCGGCGTCGAGGCGGCGCCCGGCACCGTCGTCTACTCGCTCTCCGGCAACGTGAACAAGCCGGGGAACTACGAGCTCCCGCTGGGGACGACGCTCCGCGAGCTGATCTTCGAGCACGGCCACGGGGTCGCCGAGGGGCGGGCGCTGAAGGCGATCATCCCCGGCGGCTCGTCGGTGCCGGTGTTCGCCCCCGACCAGATCGACGTCGCGCTCGACTTCGACGCCGTGCAGGCGGCCGGCTCGTTCCTCGGCTCGGCGGCGGTGATCGTGGTCGACGACCGCGCCTGCATGGTGCAGCTGGGCCTGCGGGCGGAGAAGTTCTACATGCACGAGTCCTGCGGGAAGTGCACGCCCTGCCGTGAAGGCACGCGCTGGCTCGTCCAGCTGCTCGAGCGGATCGAGGCCGGCGACGGGACGCAGGGCGACCTCGACCTCCTCCGCGACGTCTGCGACCGGATCCTCGGCAAGTCGCTCTGCGCCCTTGGCGACTTCGCCGTCTACTGCGTCGCGAGCTACGTGGACAAGTTCTACGACGAGTTCAAGCGCCACGTCGACGAGGGCGGCTGCCCGTTCGGCGGCGCCTCGTCGATCGAGGGCGTGCTCGCGCCGAGCGACCGGCACGCCCACGCGCACCTGCCGCTGGTGCCCGCATGAGCTCGCCGGAGCTGGTCACGGTCGTCGTCGACGGCCTGGAGGTGCAGGTGCCGAAGGGGCTCGGGCTCGTGGAGGCCGCGGCCGCCGCCGGGATCGAGATCCCCGTCTTCTGCTACGAGCCGCGGATCGGACCGCCGATCGGCGCCTGCCGCATGTGCCTCGTCGAGGTCGAGGGCACGCCGAAGCTCCAGGCCGGCTGCACCCTGACCGCACAGGACGGGATGGTCGTCCGCACCGCGCAGACCTCCGAGAAGGCGGCGGACGGCCAGGAGTCGACGCTCGAGTTCATCCTCGTCAACCACCCGCTCGACTGCCCGGTCTGCGACAAGGGCGGCGAGTGCCCGCTCCAGGACCTGACGTTCCGCTACGGGCCGGGGAACACGCGGATGAACTTCCCGAAGCGGACGTTCGACAAGCCGATCCCGATCAGCCCGCTGATCGCGCTCGACCGCGAGCGCTGCATCCTCTGCTACCGCTGCACGCGCTTCTCGGGCGAGGTCGCCGAGGACGGCCAGCTGATCGCGCGGAACCGCGGCGCGCAGTCCGTGATCGCGACGTTCGAGGACGAGCCGTACCGGGGCCAGTTCACGGGCAACGTGATCGAGCTCTGCCCGGTCGGCGCGTTGACGTCATCGCCCTACCGGTTCGAGGCGCGGCCGTGGGAGATCCAGAACGTCCCGTCCGTCTGCGGCATGTGCCCGGTCGGCTGCAACATCTCCGCGACGACCCGCGAGGGCAAGGTCAAGCGGATCCTCTCGCGGAACCACCCCGAGGTCGACGGCGGCTGGCTCTGCGACAAGGGTCGCTTCGCGTACGGCCACCTACGGGCGGCGGACCGGATCGCCGACCCGCTCCGCAAGTCGGATCCGCGCTACGAGGAGCTTTCGTGGGACGAGGCGCTCGACGAGGCCGAGAGCCTGATCCGCGGCGCCGGCGGCCGGATCGTGACGGCGCTGTCGGGCTCCGAGACCGTCGAGCTCGCCTACGCGCTCGGCAAGCTGATGCGCCAGGGGGTCGGGGCGCACTCCGCGGTCTTGCCCGAGCCGGTCGACCGCTCACTTGACGCCTTTCGCGCCCCGCTCTCGACGATTCGCGACGCGCAGCTCGTCGTGGTGCTCGGCGACGAGCCGGTGGCTGAGCGGGCGCCGATCGTCGAGCTCTGGCTCAAGGCTGCGCGGCGGGAGGGCGCCGAGATCGTCCGGCAGAGCGCGCCGGACGCCGCGCTCGAGCAGCGGCTCCGCGAGGCCGAGCGGGCCGTTCTGATCGCGTCGGGCGCCGACGGCGCAGGCCTCGCGCAGGCCGCCGGGCTCGACCGCGAGGGCTCGGCCGCGTTCCAGATCCCGAAGACGGCGAACGGACGGGGCGTCTCCGACGGCTGGTCGGCGGCGGCCGACGAGGACGCCGTGAACCCCGAGCCGATCGGCCTGCTGATCGTCTCCGGCGACGAAGCGGCCGCGGATCCCTACGTCCGGGCCATGGCCGAGCAGGCGGAGAAGGTGATCGCGATCGCGATGTTCCGGCGGCTCGTCGCGCCGTGGGCCGACCTGATCCTCCCGGGGACGAGCTACCTGGAGCGCGACGGCACGTACGTGAACCTCGAGGGGCGGCTCCAGCGGATCCGCCGGGCGTCGATCCCGCCCGCGCCGGACGAGATCGCCGTGCTCTCGCGGCTCGCCGCGCGCTTCGGCGTCGAGCTGTCCCCCCACCCGTCCCAGGTCTTCGAGGAGGTCTCGACAATCTGCTACGGCGGTGTGCCCTACGGCGAGGTCGGCGAGCAGGCACCGCTGCGCCCCCGTGTCCCCGCGAGCCAGGTCCCAGTGACAGTCACTGGGACGCGGCCCGAGGAGACGGGTGGGCCGGGCTTCCGGCTCGTCACCTACCGCCCACTCTTCTCCGGGCCGGCGGTCGAACGGGTGCCCGAGCTGCAGTTCCAGCGCCCCGGCGCCGAGGTCGAGCTCCCCCGCGACGCCGCGCGGCAGCTCGGCATCGCGAACGGCCAGACGGTGAACGTCCGGTCGAACGGCACGTCCGTCCGGCTCCGCGCCCGCCTGACCCGCGAGCTCCCGCCCGGCGTCGCGCGCATCCCCGACGAACACGCCGCGGGGCTCGACGGCCGCGTGGAGGTCAGCCCGTGACGCCGAACGAGCCGTGGTGGATCGACTTCATCAAGGCGCTCGTGATCATCAACCTCGTCATGGGCGTCTTCGCCTACATGACCTGGGTCGAGCGGAAGGTGATCGGGCGGATGCAGCTCCGCTACGGCCCCAACCGCGTGGGCCCGTACGGCCTCCTTCAGCCGATCGCCGATCTCGTCAAGCTGATCCGCAAGGAGGCGTTCTACCCCGGAAGCGCGGTCGACACGCTGTACATCACCGCGCCCGTGATCTCCGCCTTCACGGCGCTCGCCGCCTTCGCGGTGATCCCGTTCGGCGCCGGCTGGGAGATCGCCGGCTATGACGTCACCGGCCAGATCGTCGACGTCCCGATCGCGCTGATCCTCCTCTTCGCGCTCGGCTCGATCGGCGTCTACGGCTTCATCATCGGCGGCTGGGCGTCCGACTCGAAGTACTCGCTGCTCGGCTCGATGCGCACCTGCGCGCAGCTCGTGTCGTACGAGGTCGCGCTCGCCCTGTCCGTCCTCGGCGTGATCATCATGGCCGGCTCCCTGTCGCTCGTGGACATCGTCCACGCGCAGGAGAACGACTGGTGGTACGCCGTGCCGCAGTTCATCGGCCTGCTGACCTTCTTCGTCGCCGGAGTCGCCGAGACGAACCGCGCCCCGTTCGACCTCCCGGAGGCCGAGCAGGAGCTGGTCGCCGGCTACCACACCGAGTACAGCGGCATGCGCTTCGGCCTCTTCCAGATGGCCGAGTACATCAACATGATCGTGCTCTCGGGCCTCTGCGTGACGCTCTTCTTCGGCGGCTGGCTCGGCCCGTGGAACTCCGACGACCTCGGGCCGCTCTGGTTCGTCCTGAAGCTCGCCGTCGTCCTCTTCGTCTTCATCTGGATGCGGACGACGCTTCCGCGCCTGCGGTACGACCAGCTGATGGCGTTCGGGTGGAAGATCCTGCTCCCGGTGGCGACGTTGAACGCGGTCGTCACCGCGGCGGTGGTGGTCGCCGTATGAGCTTGCTCACGTCACCGGGGCGGCGCTGGCAAGGGAGGCAAGCCCGAGCCGCGCAGGACAGTGCAATGACGCACGGACAAGCGGCTCGGGCACAGCATCCCGCAGCCAGCGTCGTCAGCCTTCGGCGGAGCCCGGCTCCGCCGGGCGGGAACCGAAGGCGGCCGGTGGCGTGAGCCCCCAGCCGTTCGACTCGATCAAGGGCTTCGGGGTCACGCTGAAGCACATCTTCAAGAAGCCGATCACGCAGCAGTACCCGGAGTACAAACGTCCCGTCTACCCGCGGTTCCGCGGCCGCCACCGCCTCTGGCGCCACCAGAACGGCCTCGAGAAGTGCGTCGGCTGCTCGCTCTGCGCGGCCGCCTGTCCCGCCGACTGCATCCGCGTGGTCGCCGAGGAGAACACGCCCAACCACCGCGTCTCCGCCGGCGAGCGCTACGCGCGGATCTACGAGATCAACCTCAGCCGCTGCATCTTCTGCGGCTACTGCGAGCTCGCCTGCCCGTTCGACGCGATCACGCTCGAGGCCGAGTACGAGATCTCGGAGTACTCGCGCGACGACCTGATCTACACCAAGGACATGCTGCTCGCTCCGCCGGTCAAGCGGATGCCCGTCGCCGACCGGGACCTTTACGACACGCCCATCCCCGCCTACAAGGCGCACTCCTGACCGTGGGCGACGTCCTCGTCTGGATCATCTGGTTCGTCGCCGCGATCGGCTGCCTCGGCTCGGGGGTCGCGGTGATCTCGTTCTCGAACCCCTTCTACTCGGCGATCGCGCTGATCGGGAACCTCGCCTCGCTCGCCGTCCTCTACCTGCTGCTCTCGGCCGAGTTCGTGGCCGCCGCGCAGGTGCTGGTCTACGCGGGCGCGGTCATGGTCATGTTCCTCTTCGTCATCGCCTACATCGGCACGCATGCCGACGCGCCGTTCGCCGGCGGGCCGAGCTGGCAGACACTCGCGGCCGTGATCGCCGCCGGCGCGATCCTCGTCGACGTGGTGGTGGCGATCGGCCTGAAGGCCGGCGGCCGGCTGTCCGACGAGGCGGAGATCGAGGCGGCCTTCGGCGGGCCGGCGGACGTCGGCCAGGTCTTCCTCACCGACCATCTCCTCGCCTTCGAGATCACCTCGATCGTGCTCCTCGTCGCCGCCGTCGGCGGCGTGATCCTCGGCAGCGAGGCCCGGAAGCGGGCGATGCCGGAGTGATGGGGCCGGATGTCAGCTGGTACATCGTGCTGTCGGCGTTCCTGTTCACGATCGGCGCTCTGGGCGTGCTCCTGCGGCGCAACCCGCTGATCGTCCTCCTCTCGCTGGAGATCATGCTCAACTCGGCCAACTTGGCCCTGATCGGGTTCGCGCGTCACCTGGGCCAGACGGACGGGCAGGTCTTCGCCCTCGCGGTGATGGCCGTCGCCGCCTCCGAGGTCGTGGTCGGGCTCGGCCTGATCGTCGCCCTCCACCGCAGCGACGTCGCCCTCGACGTCGACGAGCTCACGACCCTCCGAGGCTGACCTGGTCACCGCCGCCTGGATCTGCCTCTTCTCGCCGCTCGCGGCGGCCACGCTGATCACCCTGCTCGGCACGAGGATTCCGCGGAAGGCGGCCGGCTACATCGCCACGCTGTCCGTGCTCGTCTCGTTCGTCGCGGCGCTGACGACGTTCTTCCTCCTCCTCGGCGACCCGCCGGAGGAGCGGTCGCACTCCTCGACGCTCTGGACCTGGCTGACCGCAGGCGAGTTCCGCGTCGGGTTGGAGATCCTGGTCGACCCGCTCTCCGTCTTCATGATGCTCGTCGTCTCCGGGGTCGGCTTCCTGATCGTCGGCTACGCGATCGGCTACATGGACGGCTCCGACGAGGAGCGGCGCTTCTTCGCGTACATGGCGCTCTTCGTCTTCTCCATGCTCCTGCTCGTCCAGGCAGGCGACCTGCTGATCCTCCTCGCCGGGTGGGGCCTCGTCGGCCTGTGCTCGTACCTGCTGATCGGCTACGACCACCACCGGCCCTCGGCGATCGCAGCCGCGAAGAAGGCGTTCATCATGAACGCCTTCGGCGACGCGACGATGGTGCTCGCCCTGATCCTGCTCGTCCAGCGGCTCGGCACGCTGGAGTACGGCAGCGTCTTCGAGCGGGTGGACGAGGTCGGCGGCGACTGGGCGATGACGCTCGTCGCGCTCGGGCTGCTCGGCGGCGCCGTGGCGAAGTCGGCGCAGGTGCCGCTCCACACCTGGTTGCCCGACGCGATGGAGGGCCCGACGCCGGTCAGCGCGCTCATCCACGCCGCGACGATGGTGACCGCCGGCGTCTACATGCTCGTCAGGCTGAACCCGATCTTCGAGGAGGCCGAGGCGGTCCAGGACCTCGCCGCCGGCCTCGGCGCGGTCACGCTCCTGATGGCCGGGCTGATCGCCCTCGTCCAGACCGACATCAAGCGCGTCATCGCCTACTCGACGATGTCGCAGATCGGCGACATGTTCCTCGCCGCCGGGGTCACCTCGTACGGCAACGCGATGTTCCACCTGATGACGCACGCCTTCTTCAAGGCGCTGCTCGTCCTCGCGGCCGGCATCGGAGCCGTGACCCTCCTGATGGCCGGGCTGATCGCGCTCGTCCAGACGGACATCAAGCGCGTCATCGCCTACTCGACCATGTCCCAGATCGGGTACATGTTCCTGGGCGCGGGCCTGGGCGCGTACGCGAACGCGATGTTCCT
>DASSSO010000083.1:0-5694 GCA_035776735.1 Gaiellaceae bacterium
GCTAGGCAGCATCACTCCGGCCCTAGGCGCCGTGGTCTATACGGCGCAGCGTAGACATCACGAGATGAGGCGCTGGACCGGACGAGGTCCGGGCGGGCCACTATTCGAATCTCGGAGGTGTGCGATGTCAGCGCTGGGTGCAGGTCCAGCCGCCACTGGGGCCGACGTGCTCCCCGGCGCCGGCGAGGACGGCTTCTTCGGAATCCGCTTCGAGTCGATCGGCGGGCTCGGTGCCCACCTCGCGGGGAAGATCCTCGCCGAGGCCGGCGTGCTGCGGCAGGGCCTGAACGGCGCGCACTTCTCGTCCTACGGCTCAGAGAAGAAGGGCACGCCGGTGAAGTCCTTCGTGCGCTTCTGCCCAGCCGACCACGAGGTCCGCACGAGCAGCCCGGTCGAGAACCCGCAGGTAGTCGCCGTCTTCCACGAGGCCCTTGCCCGCTCGATAGACGTGGCCGCCGGCCTGAGCGCCACGGGCACGCTGATCGTCAACACGCGCTCGACGCCCGGAGAGATCCGAGAGGCGCTCGGCCTCCCCTCCGGCACGGTGGCAGTGCTCGACGCGCTCGGCATCGCGCTCGAGGAGAAGACGCGCGTCAACACCGCGATGCTCGGCGCAGTCGCCCGCGTCTGCCCGTTCCTCGACCCCGAAGCGATCAAGGAGACGATCCGCGGGAGCCTTTCGGCCCGCTACGCGCACCTGGTCGAGGCGAACCTCCGCACGTTCGACCGCGGCTTCCAGGAGCTGCGGCTCGAGACCTGGCCAGCCGCGCCCGGCGACCCGGATCGTCCGGTGCAACGGGCCGCACCCGCGTTCGGCTACCTCGACGCGCCGATCGGGGGCACGATCCTCGACTCGGGCAACAGCATCCTCAAGAACCTGAGCACGTCACGGCAGGGCTTCGTGCCCGCCTACGACGTCGAGTCGTGCGCACACTGCGGCATCTGCGACATCGTCTGTCCCGATCTCTGCTTCGTGTGGTCCGACGACGGCGAGGGCGAGCCCGCCGTGAGGCTGCTCGGCATCGACTACAACTACTGCAAGGGCTGCCTCAAATGCGTCGACGCGTGCCCGACCGGCTCGCTGACCGAGCTCCGCGAGGAAGACGGCTGGGCCGACGCGCACCGTGTCCCACTATTCCCGTGGCTCGAGGACCAGAGGAGCACCGACTCATGACCATCACATCACCGAAGCTGAGCGCTGCTCCCGCCCAAGTCGTCGGGTTCCGCACCGGCAACGAGATGGCTGCGCTCTCCGCGAAGCAGATCCGCTTCCACGTCATGGGCTACTACCCGATCACGCCCTCGACGGAGATCGCGGAGTTCCTCGACGAGATGAAGGCCGCCGGTGAGCACGACATCGTGATGGTGCCGGCCGACGGCGAGCACGGCGCGGCCGGCATCTGCTACGGCGCCGCGACCGGTGGCGGCCGCGTCTTCAACGCGACGAGCTCTCAGGGGCTGCTGTACTCGCTGGAGGAGCTGCCCGTGCAGTCAGGGACGCGCTTCCCGATGCTGCTCGACCTCGCGACGCGCGCGGTGAGCGGACCGCTGGACATCCGCGGCGACCACTCCGACGTCTACTTCGCGCTGAACACGGGTTGGCTGATCTTCATGGCGCGCGACCCCCAGGCCGTCTACGACCTGAACCTGATCGCGATGCGCGTCGCCGAGCGTGCCGATGTGCGGCTGCCCGCGATCGTGGCCTTCGACGGCTTCTTCACAAGCCACCAGAAGCGCCGCGTCTCGAGCTTCGAGGACGACGCCGTCGTGCAGGACTGGCTCGGCCCCGTGCCCGAGATGGTGACGGCACTCGACCCGCGGCACCCCGTGACCATCGGGCCGTACATGAACGACCCCGACCTGATCAACAACAAATACCAGCTCGAGCGGGCGATGGCCGCCGCGCAGGCGGCGCTCCCCGAGGTCGTCGCTGAGTACGAGGCGTTGAGCGGCCGGCGCTACGACCCCGTCGACCTGTACCGCATGGACGACGCCGAGGTCGCCGTCTTCCTGCTCAACTCCGCCGCGGAGACCGCGAAGGACGTCGCCGACCGACTCCGCGCGCAGGGCGTGCGGGCCGGCGTCATCAGCCCCAACGTGATCCGGCCGTTCCCGGCGGACACGATCCGTGAGGCCCTCCATGGCGTACGGGCGGTCGTGCTCGGTGAGCGCTCCGGCTCTTACGGCGGGCACGGCTCCACCCTCTCGCACGAGGTGAAGTCGGCGCTGAAGGACGACCCCGAGAACCGCACACTGTGCCTGAGCCGCGTCTACGGCCTCGGCGGGCGTGACTTCTACGCCGAGGACGCCGAGGCGTTCTTCCGGCTCGCGCTCGAGACCGCCGAGCGTGGCGTGGTCGAGGTGCCGTTCGACTACTACGGCGTGGAGCCCGGCGATCCTGCGAAGACGCGGCCGCGCCGGGGCGCGCCCGCGCTCACCCGCGAGGAGACGACCAGCGGCCTGCTCAAGGTCGAGCCGGGGCCGGACGGTCGGCTCGACGTCGAAGCGCCGCCGTACTGGCAGCTCGCGACGAAGCCGAAGCGCGTCCTGCCTGGCCACGGGGCGTGCCCCGGGTGCGGCATGTTCCCCGCGCTCGACCAGTTCCTGCGCGGCATCGAGGGCGACGTCGTCGTGCTCTACCAGACGGGCTGCGCGATGGTGGTCTCCACCGGCTACCCGTACACGGCGCACCGCATCACCTACGTGCACAACCTCTTCCAGAACGGCGCCGCCACGCTCAGCGGGCTCGTCGAGATGTTCCACGAACGCATGCGCCGCGGCGAGCTGCCCGCGGGCGAGGACATCACGTTCGTGATGGTCACCGGCGACGGCGGCATGGACATCGGGATGGGTGCCGCCATCGGGGCCGCGCTCCGCAACCACGGGATGATCATCGTCGAGTACGACAACCAGGGCTACATGAACACCGGCAGCCAGCTCAGCTACTCGACGCCGCTCGGCCACCTGACGTCGACGAGCCACGTCGGGCCCAAGGAGCTGGGCAAGGCCTTCCACCACAAGGACACCCCGCAGATCATGGCGGCGACCAACATCCCCTACGTCTTCACCGGCGTGGAGGGCTTCCCCGACGATCTCATGGCGAAAGCCGCCAAGGCCCAGTGGTACGCGAAGCACCAGGGCATGGCGTACGGCAAGGTGCTCATCTCCTGCCCGCTGAACTGGAAGACCGAGGACCGCGTCGGCGTCGACATCGTCCAGGCCACGGTCGACTCCTGCTTCTTCCCGCTGTACGAGATCGAGCGCGGGATCACCCGCATCACCTACAACCCCGAGCTGATCGGGCGTCGTGTGCCCGTCGGCGACTGGCTGAAGCTGATGGGCAAGACGAAGCACCTCGGCAAGCCCGGCAACGAGGCGACGCTCGCAGCGATCGAGGCCGAGGTGGAGCGTCGCTGGCTACGACTCAAGGCGAAGGACGAGAACCCGCTCCTGTGAGGGAACCAATGGACACCACCGCACGGATCATCGAGAAGCGCGACCTGACGGACGTCACGAAGCTGTTCGTCGTCCACGCCCCGCTCGTCGCGCGAAACGCGGCGCCCGGCCAGTTCGTGATCCTTCGGGTCACCGAGACCGGTGAGCGGATCCCGATCAGCATCACCGACTTCAGCCGGGCACAAGGCACGATCACGATCGTCGTCCAGGCGGTAGGCCGCACGAGCGCACTGGTCTGCGACCTGGAGGTCGGGGACGTGTTCCTCGACTTCGCCGGCCCGCTCGGCCTCGAGGTGCCGCTTCCCGACGAGGGCCACGCGGTGCTGATCGGCGGCGGCTTCGGCACGGGGGCGGTGTTCCCGCTGGCCCGGGCGCTCCGCGCGCGCGGCGTCCGCGTCTCGTCGATCGTCGGCGCCAGGACTCGCGAGCTGGTGATCCTCGACGACCTGCTGGCGACGGAGAGCGACGAGGTGCACGTGTGCACGAACGACGGCTCCCTGGGGTACCGCGGCTTCGTCACCGGCCGGCTCGAGGAGCTGCTCGACGAAGGCGCCGGGTTCACGCACTGCTTCGCCGTGGGCCCGATGCCGATGATGCGCGCGGTCGCCGGCACGACCCTACGACGTGGCCTGCCGGCCATGGTGTCCCTCGACCCGCTGATGGTCGACGGGACCGGCATGTGCGGCGGCTGCCGCGTGAGCGTCGGCGGCAAGTCGCTCTTCGCCTGCGTGCACGGCCCGTTCTTCGACGCACACGAAGTGGACTTCGACGAGGCGGACGCCCGCCTGACGACCTACAAAGAGCAAGAGGACCTGGCCTGCGAAATGGCAGGACTGGGGAGGTAAGCGCCATGCCCATCGTGTATCCGCACAAGACCGAGATGCCGTGTCGAGACCCGGAGGAGCGCCGCCGGAGCTGGGACGAGGTGGCCGAGGGCTACACCATGGAGCGCGCCATCGCGGAGGCGCGCCGGTGCCTCAACTGCCAGGACCCGGTGTGCGAGCAGGGTTGCCCTGTCAACGTGCCGATCCGCGACTTCGTGCGCCACGTCGCCCTCGGGGACTTCGAGGGGGCCGCCGCAACGATCCGCCGTCGCAACCTGTTGCCGGCGATCTGCGGCCGCGTCTGCCCCGTCGAGCACCAGTGCGAGTCGCGCTGCGTGCTGTTCCCCCGCCAGGACCCGGTCGGCATCGGTCGGCTGGAGCGTTTCGTCGCCGACTGGGAGCGCAAGAACGGGAACGGTGGCGAGACCTCCGCTCCGGAGCTCTGGCGCGACCAGAAGATCGCCATCGTGGGCTCGGGCCCGGCGGGTCTCACCGTGGCCAGCGACCTCGCTCAGCTCGGCTACCCGGTGACGATCTTCGAAGCGCTGCACGCGTTCGGCGGCGTACTCCGCTACGGCATCCCGCAGTACCGTCTGCCCAAGGAGATCGTCGACGAGGATGTCGCGCACCTCACCGCGCTCGGTGTGGAGTTCGTGCGCAACGTGATCATCGGCAAGACGGTCACCATCGACCAGGTCCTCGACGAGCTCGGCTACTCGGCGGTCTTCGTCGGCACGGGCGCGGGCTCGCCGATCTTCATGAACGTCCCCGGGGAGAACCTCAAGGGCATCTACTCGGCCAACGAGTTCCTCACGCGGG
This sequence comes from Gaiellaceae bacterium, assembly GCA_035776735.1. GTDB lineage: Bacteria > Actinomycetota > Thermoleophilia > Gaiellales > Gaiellaceae > JACDAN01. The sequence continues at coordinate 5,100 of DASSSO010000083.1, forward strand.
TCAACCTGATGCGCGCGTACTCGTTCCCGGAGTACGACACTCCCATCCAGCGGCCCCGGCGGGCCGCGGTGATCGGCGCCGGCGACACCGCGATGGACGCGGTGCGCTGCTCGATCCGCCTGGGCGCCGACGAGGCCCACATCGTGTACCGCCGCTCCGAGCAGGAGAAGGGGGCGCGAGCCGAGGACTTCGAGCGGGCACGCGACGAAGGCGTGATCTTCGACTGGCTCACCCTCCCCAAGCGCTTCATCGGAGACGAGAACGGGTGGGTTCGCGGCCTCGAGTGCATCCGCACCGAGCTGGGTGAGCCCGACGAGTCCGGCCGTCGCCGCCCGGTCCCGGTGCCGGGCTCGGAGTTCACGATGGAGACGGACCTCGTCGTCATCGCCCTCGGCACGAACCCGAACCCGCTCGTTCCTCAGACGACCTACGGCCTCGAGATCGACGGCCACGGCTGCATTGTCGCCGACCCCAAGACGGGCGCCACGAGCCGCCCGGGCGTGTACGCCGGGGGCGACATCGTGACCGGGGCTGCGACCGTCATCCTCGCCATGGGCGCAGGCCGGAAGGCGGCGACCGCCATGCACGAGTACCT
>DASSSO010000215.1:0-2744 GCA_035776735.1 Gaiellaceae bacterium
CCTCGGCCGGCGGCTCGAGGGCTACGTCTACCGCGCCGGCCGGTTCAGAGCGCAGCCCTGACCAGCAGGAAGATCGCGACGAGGGCGGCCAGCGAGAGAAAGAGCGCGAGGAACCCGACGAGCACCAGCTTCGCGAGCTTCGCGGTCGACTCGTCCGCCGTGCCGGGCTCGAAGCCCGCCAGGATCTGCTCGTGCACCCGGCGCTGGATCTCCTCGCCGAGCGCGTCGGCGCTCGTCTTCTGCCCGGCGGTCTTCAGCGGCGGGAACCGGTCGCCCTCCTCGGGCGGAGCGAGCTGGAAGATGCGCTCGTGCTGGACGTCCTTGAGGTTCGCCTCGCCGAGGTCGCGGATCTCCAGGCCCTCGGGGATGTCGTTGCCGACGAGCGCCCGCGTCGTCTCCGAGAGCAGGATCTGTCCGCCGTGGCCCGCCGAGCAGATCCGGGCGGCGCGAACGACGTCCATGCCGAGGTAGCCCTCCTCGCCGACGGTCGGCTCGCCTGTGTGGAGCCCCATCCGGACCTTGACCTCCACGTCGTCCGGCCACTCGTGCGCGGCCAGCTCCCGCTGCGCCGCAACGGCGCCTGCGACCGCGTCCTTCGCGCGCGCAAACGAGAAGAAGAACGCGTCGCCCTGCGTGTCCACCTCCAGGCCGCCGGCCTCGGTCAGCCGTTCGCGCAGGATCAGACGGTGGACGCGGTGCACCTCGCCGTACCGGTCGCCCAGCTCCTCGAGCAGCCGCGTGGAGCCCTCGATGTCCGAGAACAGCAGGGTGACCGTCCCGCCCGGGAGGGTCAATCCGAAGGGAGCTGGCCGAGGCTCTCCTCGGCGCTCAGGCCCTGGTCGTCCTCCGCCTCGGCCTCGTCCGCCGGCGCGGGTGCGTCCTCCGGCAGGTCGTCGGGTGCCTCGGTCACAGGGCTAGCCTAGACGGATGAACCGTCTCGCCCAAGAGACGAGCCCGTACCTCCTCCAGCACGCCGACAACCCCGTCGACTGGTACCCGTGGAGCGAGGAGGCGTTCGAGCGGGCCCGCGCCGAGGACCGGCCGATCCTGCTCTCGATCGGCTACTCCGCGTGCCACTGGTGCCACGTGATGGAGCACGAGTCGTTCGAGGACGAGGAGACGGCTGCGCTGATGAATCAGCGCTTCGTCAACGTCAAGGTCGACCGGGAGGAGCGCCCCGACGTCGACGCGCTCTACATGGACGCCGTCGTCGCCCTGACCGGCCACGGAGGCTGGCCGATGACCGTGTTCCTGAACCCGGCCGGCGAGCCGTTCTTCGGTGGGACGTACTTCCCGCCCGAGGCCCGCCACGGGCTGCCGGCCTTCCGCGACGTGCTGACCGCCGTCTCCGACCTCTACCGCGAGCGGCCGGCGGCGGCCGGCAGCTCGGCGAGGGAGCTCGTCGAGGCGCTCGAAGCCTCGAGCCGGGTGCGGCCGTCGACGGACCCGCTGACCGAGGGCATCCTCGGGGACGCCGCCCGCGCCCTCCGGCGCCAGTTCGACGCGGAGTGGGGCGGCTTCGGCGGCCCGCCGAAGTTCCCCCAGGCCTCGGTGCTCGAGTTCCTGCTCCGCATGCACCTGCGCGGGGACGGCGAAGCCCTGCCGATGGCCGTGAAGACCCTGGACGCGATGGCCGCCGGCGGCATGTACGACCTCCTCGGCGGCGGCTTCCACCGGTACTCCGTCGACCGGCAGTGGCTCGTGCCGCACTTCGAGAAGATGCTCTACGACAACGCGCTGCTCGCCTCGGCCTACCTCCACGGCTGGGTCGTCACCGGAGAGAAGCGCTACCGCCGCGTCGCCGAGGAGACGCTCGACTACGTCCTCCGGGAGCTCGCCCTCCCGGAGGGCGGCCTCGCCTCCGCGCAGGACGCCGACACGGACGGCGTCGAGGGGCTCACGTTCACGTGGACGGCGGAGGAGGGCGTGCCCGAAGAGCTGCTGCAGCCCTTCGAGCACGGCCGCTCGATCATCCGCGGCGAGCTCGACGAGGAGCTCCGGCGGCGGCTGTGGGAGATCCGGGAGCAGCGGCCGAAGCCGGCTCGGGACGACAAGGCGATCGCGTCGTGGAACGGCCTCGCGCTCGCCGCGCTCGCCGAGGCCGGGCGGCGGCTCGAGCGGCCGGGCTTCGTCGAAGGGGCTCGGCGGGTCGCCGAGTTCCTGCTCGGCCCGCTGTCCGACGGGGAGGGACGCCTGCTCCGCAGCTACCGGGAGGGCAGGGCGAAGACCACCGGCTTCCTGGAGGACTATGCGGACACCGCGCGTGGCCTCCTGGAGCTGCATGTCGCGACCGGGGAGCTCCGCTGGCTCGAGGAGGCCAGGCGGCTCGCCCTGCTCGCCGTCGACCTGTTCGCGGACGAGGAGCACGGCGGGTTTTTCCGCACGCCCGAGCACGGCGAGCGGCTGATCACGCGCCAGAAGGCGTTCGACGACAGCCCGACGCCGTCGGGGAACTCGATGCTCGCGGAGGTCCTGCTCCGCCTCGCGCGGATCTACGGCGCCGAGGAGCTCGAGCAGCGAGCCGTCGGCGTCTTCCGGCTCGTCGCGCCGACGCTGCCTCGGGCGCCGCAGGCGTTCGGGCACGCGCTGTCGGCACTGGACCTCCATTTCTCGCCGCCGCGGGAGCTGGCGATCGTGGGCCGGCCGGACAGTGAGGTGGCCCGCGCGGCCCTCACGCCGTTCGACCCGAACGCCGTCGTGGCCTTCGGCCCGGCCGACGGCGTCCCGCTGCTCGAGGGCAAGGA
>DASSSO010000217.1:0-2879 GCA_035776735.1 Gaiellaceae bacterium
CTCTACGAAACGCGGCGGTGCCTTCGCGGGTGCCGCGACCGTGGTCGGCTTCTGCCTGTCGTTCGCTGCCACGTAGGGAGAGACTTCAGGCCAGCCGCTTCGCCGGCCGGAGCGCCGCGAGCGGCGCGGGCCGCCACGCCCGCCGGACGTCACTCACCGGACTGCGTCTGCCGGAACGCCTCGACGGCTGCGCGGACGGTCGGGTAGACGTTCGCAGCACCAAGCGTCTCCATCGCGCCGGCACTCTCGAGCTGCTGCTGCATCCGGGTTCGGAGCCGTGCCAGCACGAGCTCGACCCCGTCGCGACGGAGGTCCTTCGTGAGGTCGAGAAGTGCGTCGACACCGGTCGCATCGACATGCGTGACCGCCTCGGCGTCGAAGACGAGCCACCGTGCCGGCGTCGGAGCAGCGCGCAGCGCCTCGCGCACGCGGCCCTTGAAGTAGCGCGCGTTCGCGAAGAACAGGCGATCGTCGAGCCGGTACACGACCACGCCGGGCGTGACGCGGGCAGACGGATGCAGCGCGACGTCGCCGTAGCGGCCGAGCCGCTCCACCCAGCCGAGCACGGCGTCGTGCGGGCGGGCGCTCCTGCGCACTGTGTCGATCATCGAGAGGCCGACGGCGACCACGAGCGCCTCGAGCACGCCGAAGAAGACGACGCACCCCGCCGTCACGCCCGCGATCGCCACCTCCACGCGATCGACTTCCGCCAGCGCACGCCACGCCTGCGGCTCGACAAGCCCGACCGCCGCGAAGACGATGACCGCGCCGAGCACTGCCTTGGGCAGGTACTGCACCGGCTCCGTGAGGAAGAGCAGGATGACCGCCACGGTCGCCGCCCCGACCAGGCCCGCGATCTGGCTGCGGGCGCCCATGTCGTCGTTGACCGCGGTCCGCGACCCGCTGGCGCCGATCGAGAACCCCTGACTGACGCCGGCGGCGGCGTTCGCGGCTCCCATCGCGAGCAGCTCCTGCGACCCGCGGACGTGCTGGTTGTGCTTGCCGGCGAACGAGCGCGCCGTGAGGATCTCGTCGGCGAACGAGACGAGGAAGATGCCGACGGCGGCGGGCGCGAGCCGCACGATGTCAGCGAGCGCAGGAGTCGGGATCTCGAAGCTCGGCAGGCCGGCGGGGATCTCCCCGACAACGGTGATCCCGTGGCCCTCGAAGTCGAGCGCCCGCGAGAGCACGATCGAGGCGACGACCACGACGAGCGCGGCCGGAAGCTTCGGCATCAGCAGGCGAAGGCCGAAGAGCGACGCCAGTGCGGCGGCCGCGACGACGACGGTGGCGCCGCTCGCATCATCGACTTCCCTCAGCATCTCCCCGAGCTGGGCCAGCGGCTCGCTGGCGTCGATCGAGAGGCCGAGCAGCTTCCCCAGCTGGCCGACGACGAGCACGACCGCGACGCCGTGGATGTAGCCGATGAGGACCGGCCGGGAGAAGTAGTCGGCGATCCATCCGAGCCGCAGGGCCCACGCCGCGCCGAAGCAGACTGCGACGAGCAGCGCAAGCATCGCGGCCAGCTCGCCGGCCTCGGGGCTGCCCGCAACGGCGAGCGACAGGATCGCTGCTGCGACAAGCGTTGAGATGGAGCCCTCCGGGCCGACGATGAGCTGCTTCGAGGAGCCGAGCAGCACGTAGGCGACGGTCGGAAGCAGGAGTGCGTAGAGGCCGCTCACCGGCGACAGGCCGGCGACTTCCGCGTACGCCATCGCGGAGGGTAGGGCGAGTGCCGCCACGGTGACCCCTGCAATGAGGTCGCGTCGCGCGCTCGGAACCCGGTAGCCGGGCAGCTCGCCGGTGACGGGCAATGCCCGGGTCAGGAGTGGCTCGGGCTCGGAGGGCCGGAACGGCGACGCCTCGCCGTACTCGGAGTCGCCTCGATCGCCGTCAGGAGGCGGAGACGACCCGCCCGTTCCCGTCACAATCCTCTCCGCTAGTCGCGGCCCATCTGGTCGATGCACACGGTCGCGCGGGTGTCACCGCTCCCTAGGCCGACGCCAGCGCCTTCGCCTTGATCGCGTCGTACTCGGACTGCGTGATCGCACCGGAGTCGAGCAGGCCCTTCGCCTTCTCGATCTCGGCGACGGATCCGCCCGAGCCCGCGACCGACCGGATATAGGCCTCGTTCTGCGTCTGCGCGGACTCCACCTGCCTCTGGTTGCGCTCGGTCATCCCGTCGTTCTGCGTGATCATGTAGATGAACACTCCGAGGAACGGCAGCACGATCACGAAGATGCTCCAGAGCACCTTCGCCCCGCCGCCGATGTCGTGCCTCCGGAAGATGTCGGCGAAGACCGTGATCAGGAGCCAGAACCAGATCACCCAGGCGAAGAAGACGAACATCGTCCAGAGGACCTCGAGGAACGGATAGTCAGCTGCGATGAGCACGTTTCACCTCGCTTCTCGGATCGAATGACTCGGGCCACTATGCGACGGGGAGAAACGGTTCTCTACGGCGCTCCGGCCGTTCACCCGGGTGAACCACGTTCACACGGCGCGTTCGATGCGGGATGATCATTGGCCTTCAGTCGACTGCGGGAGGACGAGCTGGGAACTGCCACTGCAGCCGCGCTCGGGATCGCGGTGAGCCCGATACCGGCGCTCGCCGTCGCCGCCCTGCTCGGAAGCAGCGGCGCGCTGCGCACGGCGTCGGCGTTCGTCGCCGGCGAGGCCCTGGCGGTCGGCGCCATCGCCGCTCTCGTCGTCGTCGTCGCGGCGGGGTCGCTCGAGGCATCGCTCGAGTCGACCTTGGCGTTCATGCAGATCGGGATCGGCGCACTGCTCCTTCTTCTGCTGATCGCACACGCGCGAGCGACGAGAGACGTGCCGGCGTCCGCACGCGTGCTCGCCGCGCTCGACGGAGTGCGCCCGCC
>DASSSO010000160.1:0-11423 GCA_035776735.1 Gaiellaceae bacterium
GGCGTCCCGCTTCCCGTCAGCGCCTTGACCGCGATCACGACGATCGTCGTCAGGACGAGCGCGACCAGCGTCAGCTCTGCGGGGACGTTGGTGAGCCGGTCGAGCAGGCGGGAGCTGCGCTCCGCCACCTGGCCGGAGAAGACGAGGTAGCCGACCGCCACCGCGACGGCGGTCGCGATCAGGACGGCGCCGGCGGCGATGTCCTTCGCGAGCTTGGCCATCGGGTCGAACGACGTGGTGGCGACGTCGATCGCCGCCTCGATCGCGGTGTTGACCATCTCCGCGATCAGCACGAACGCGATCGCGAGCAGGAGCGCGATCAGCTCCAGCTTGTCGACGCCGGAGACGAGCGCCGCGACCAGGACGAGGACGGCGACCGCGAAGTGGATCCGCATGTTCCGCTGCGTGCGGAGGACGTGGATGATCCCCTCGAAGGCGAAGTTGAAGCTCTGGAGGACGGAGGGGGAGCGGCCGACGTTCATGCCCGAAGCGCCTCCTCGCGCGTCTCCATCTCCTCGCCGTGGTCGTAGCCGAGGAGGTGCAGCAGCCCGTGGACGAGCGGCCCGCGCCAGTCGTCGCCAGCGGCCGCCGGGCAGAGGACGACGTCGCCGAATTGGCGGGGGACGCCGGGCGGAAGCTCGTCGCGCTCGTCGATCGGGAACGAGAGCACGTCGGACGTCTCGTCGATGCCGAGATGCTCGCGTTTCAGCGCCCGCGCCTCCTCCTCGCCGACGAACGCGACGCCCAGCTCGCCGTCGTCGAGCCCCTCGGCGGCGAGCACCCGGCGCGCAAGCTCGACGGCCCCCTGCTCGTCCACGGCGATACCGCTGCGGTTCGCCACCTCGATTTCGACCACCGCAGCTACCTCCGACGCGCGGTGCCGGTTTCCTCTGCGTGCGACTTGTAGGCCTCGACGATCCGCTGCACGAGCTTGTGGCGCACGACGTCCTCGTGGCCGAACTGGATGAACGCGATGCCCTCGATCGTGCCGAGGATGTCGTGCACCTGGATCAGGCCGGAGGCCTGCTCCTTGGGCAGGTCGACCTGTGTGACGTCCCCGGTGACCACGATCCTGGAGCCGAACCCGAGCCGGGTGAGGAACATCTGCATCTGCTCCGGGCTCGTGTTCTGGGCCTCGTCCAGGATGATGAACGAGTCGTTGAGCGTCCGGCCGCGCATGAACGCGAGCGGCGCGACCTCCACGATTCCGCGCTCCATGTACGAGTTGAGCCGGTCGGCCTCGAGCATGTCGTAGAGCGCGTCGTAGAGAGGTCGCAGGTAGGGGTCGACCTTCGCGAGCAGGTCGCCGGGCAGGAAGCCGAGCCGCTCGCCGGCCTCGACCGCGGGACGGGTCAGGATGATCCGGTTGACCTGCCGCTCCTGCAGCGCGGCCACAGCAAGCGCCATGGCCAGATAGGTCTTGCCTGTGCCGGCCGGGCCCACCCCGAAGGTGACGGTGTGGCTGCGAATCGCGTCGACGTAGCGCTTCTGCATCACGGTCTTCGGCGCGATGCGCTTGCCGCGATGGCGCCAGACGACGTCCTCGAAGACCTCGCGCACGTCCTCGCCCTGGTCGATCGCGCCGAGGACGGCGTCGACCGTCGACGGCCCGATCTCGTGGCCGCCCGCCACGAGCTCCACGATCTCGTCGATCACGGTCCGCACCTGGCCGACGCGCTCGTCGTCTCCCTCGATCGTCAGCTGATTGCCGCGCAAATGGATCGCGACGCGCAGGCGATCGCGGAGATGGTCGAGCACGCCGTCGCCGATCGAGGCCAGCTCGGCCGCGACCGTGTTCGGAACGGAGAGGGTTTCCTGCACCCTCCTCAGTGTAGGTTCGATGCGTGTCCGACCCGCTGGAGCGCCGTGGCGAGGAGACCGAGGCGCTGGTTCTGATCCTCGAGCAGGCCCGCCGCTACCTCGCCGAGCTCGACGAGTCGCCAATCCTCCCGTCGCGAGAGCGGCGCTTCGAGGGGCGTCTCCCGGAGACCGGCGACGGTGCGCTCGCCGCACTGGCGGAGCTCGCGGCGGGAAGCGACGTCGCGACCCGCTCGTCCGGCCCCCGGTTCTTCCACTTCGTCACCGGCGGGACGACGCCCGCGGCGCTCGGCGCCGACTGGCTGACGTCACTGCTCGACCAGAACGCCTTCTCCGCGGTCAGCTCCCCGCTGGGCGCGCAACTCGAGGACGTGGCGATCCGCTGGCTGCTCGACCTCTTCGAGCTGCCCGAAGACTGGAGCGGCATCCTGACAACGGGCGCCACCATGGCCAACTTCGTCGGGCTCGCGTGCGGGCGACGCTGGTGGGCGCAGCAGCACGGGGTCGACGTGGACGAGCGCGGCTTCGCAGGCCTTCCCGCGGTCCCGGTCTTCTCGACGCCGTACCTCCACGCCAGCGCCCGCAAGGCGCTGGCGATGCTCGGCCTCGGGCGCGAGTCGGCACGGCTTGTCGACGTCGAAGGCCTCGAGCACGAGCTCGCCGCGCTCGAGGGCGCGCCGGCGATCGTGATCGCCAACGCGGGTGACGTGAACACCGGCGACTTCGACCCGATCGTCCGGATGGCCGACCTCGCCGAGAAGCACGGCGCCTGGCTCCATGTAGACGGGGCGTTCGGGCTGTTCGCGCGACTGACGCCCGAGGCCGCCGGGCTGGCGGAGGGGATCGAGCGCGCCGACTCGGTGATCGCGGACGGGCACAAGTGGCTGAACGTCCCGTACGACTGCGGCTTCGCGTTCGTCCGCGACGGCGACCTCCTGCGGGAGCCGTTTCGGCTCACCGCCGCCTACCTGCCGAGCGACGAGGCGCCGAGCCCCGAGGCGTCGCGCCGGGCGCGGTCGCTCGCGGTGTGGGCGACGCTCCGGGCTTACGGGCGGGCCGGGTACCGCGCGATGGTCGAACGCCACCTGGCGCTCGCGCGCCGGCTGGGCCGCCGGATCGGCGAGGAGCCGGAGCTCGAGCTGCTCGCTCCGGTACGGCTGAACATCGTCTGCTTCCGGCACCGGCCGCCGGGGATGCCGGAAGCGGAGCTCGACGCGCACAACCTCGCCCTCGGCCGGGACGTCCTCGCCGACGGCCGTGTCTTCTTCGGCACCACGACCTATGAGGGCAACGCGGCGTTCCGGCCGGCGATCGCGAACTGGCGAACGACCGAGCGCGACGTCGACCTGATCGTCGACGTCCTGCTCGAGCTGGCCGCGCGTCGCCTGACGGCGGTCGAATCCTGACGGTCCGTCACGCCTTCGGCGCGATTCCGTGAACCACGCGCGCGTCCTTCCTCAGTACGATCGCCGCGGGGAGGAGGCTGGGTGCGCCTACACAAACGGCGCCGAACCGACGCTCAGGCGAGCTTCTCGCGCACCAGCTGGCTGACGGCGGAACCATCCGCGCGGCCCGCGACCTGCGGCATCACGTCCGCCATGACCCGCCCCAGGTCGGAAAGGCTGGTCGCGCCGTTCTCGGCGATCGCGTCGTCGACGATCTCCTCCAGCTCCTCCTCGCTCAGCGGCTCGGGCATGAACTCCTCCAGCACCTCGAGCTCGTAGTCCTCGGCGTCGGCCTGCTCCTCACGGCCGGCATCGCGGAAGGCCTGCTCGGCCTCGACCCGTTTCTTCCGCTCCCGCTGGAGCACCTGCAGCTCCTCCTGGTCGTTGAGCGGGCGCTGCAGCTCCTTCTGGGCGGATTGCAGCGAGCTCAGGATCAGGCGCAGTGCGTCGCGCCGCTCGTTGTCGCGCTCGCGCATCGCATCCTTCAGCTCGTCCTGAATCCGGGCGATCAGGCTCATCCGCGGAAGCCTCGCATGCGGCCGCCGAGGATGTGCCAGTGAAGGTGGAAGACGGTCTGCCCGGCGCCGGGGCCGACGTTCACAACCACGCGGTAGTCCTCGAGGCCGGCGACGGTCGCCGTCTCCGCCACGAACGTGAGCATCCGGCGGGCCTCGTCCGGCTCGAATTCCCCAACGTCGTGGAAGCTGTCGACGTGGCGTTCGGGCAGGACGAGGAGATGGGTGTCCGCCTGTGGGTTGATGTCGCGGATGGCCACGAACCCGTCGGCGGCGTGCACGTGGTCTCCCTCGCGGAAGAGCATGCAGAAGAGGCAAACCTCATGCCGCAAGGATCCCCTCCTCGCTGATGCCGCGACCGCGAACCGGCAGTAGGCGGCCGACGGGCACCGCCGGGTCGACGATCCACGGGACGTAGTCGTCGCCGTAGCCCCGGCCCGGGCGGTCGACAAGCACCAGGTCGTCGCGGCCGACCTTGCTCCGCCATCGCTCCTGACACGCCCGGTGCGAAAGCGCGCGCAGCCGCGCGCTCCGCTCCTTCTTCACCAGGGGCGGGACGGTGTCCTCGGCCGCGGTGACCGTCCCCGGCCGGGGGGAGTACGGGAAGACGTGCACCTTCGTGATCCCCGCCCGACGGACGACGTCGAGCGTCCGCCGGAACGCGCCCTCGTCCTCGGCGGGGAAGCCGACGATGACGTCCGTGGTCAGGTTGAAGTCGTCGAGGCCGGCGAGCCGCCGCAGGTACGTGGCGGCGGTGTAACGCCTCCCCATCGCGCGCAGGACGCCGTCGTCGCCGGACTGGAGCGGGACGTGCAGGTGTCGCCCGGCGACCGGCGTCTCACGCAGCGCCGCGACCACGTCGTGGCTCACGTGGTTGATCTCGATCGACGAGAGCCGGAGCCGCTCGAGCCCGGGCACGGCGCCGGCTTCGCGGATCAGCCGGGCGAGGGTGAAACCGGCGGCGCGGTCGCGGAAGCAGCCGAGGTTGATCCCCGTCAGCACGACCTCGCGATGCCCCTGGCGGACTCGCTTCGCGATCTCGGCGAGCACGGCGGCCGCCCGCCGGCTGCGAGAGGGGCCGCGCACGAGTGGGATCACGCAGAAGTTGCAGCTGAAGCTGCACCCGTCCTGCACCTTCACGAAGGCGCGCACCCGATCGAGGCGCGCGTCCGCCTGCACGCACCCGATCGCTCCGACGTCGCGCGCGACCGCCTCCGCGACCTCCTCGCTCGGCCGTGCGACGACGGCGACGTTGTCGGGCAGGCCCTTCATCGCGTCGCCGCCGAGGTTGGCCGAACAGCCCGTGACGTAGACACGTTCGTGCGTGCGTGATGCGCGCGAGGCGGCCTGCCGCGACTTCGACACGGCTTCGTGCGTGACGCAGCAGGTGTTGACGATCGCGATGTCTGCGCGTTCCGGCCGCTCCTCGTGGCCGTCTGCAACCAGCCGCTCGCGCAGGGCCTGCGCGTCCGAGTGCGAGACCTTGCACCCGAGGAACCGGACGGAGAAGGTCGCCATCCCGCGCGAGAATCTACTCGCGCGCGAAGCGATCGGCCGCCCAGCCGCCGTCGACGCGTCGCTCACGGTGGGCATAGCCGGCGATCTCCGGCATGCGCCCGTGGTAGTAGCCCGACGTCACGAGCGTGGCGACCTCGATGACCGGCCCGAGCGCCTCGACTGCTGCGAGGTCGATGTTCGCGATGCCGACGTCGGCCGGCGGCAGTGGAGCGCCGAGCGCGTCCCTCAGCCGGACCTCGATCTCGACGCCGTTCGCCGCTGCGTTTCGGCGTGCGGCCCCGACCGCCGCCTCGTCGCGGTCGATCCCGACGACCGGCTGGAACCCGAGCTTCGCGGCGGCGACGCAGAGGACACCCGAGCCGCAGCCGACGTCCACGACGCTGCCGCGCTCGAAATCGAGCAGGAACTCGAGGCAGAGGCGCGTCGTCGGATGCGATCCGGTCCCGAAGGCTCGTCCGGGATCGATGACCACCGCGAGCACGTCGCCCGGCGGCTGCTCCCAGGGCGGCCCTACCCACAGCGGCCCGATCCAGACGGGCCGGTGGAACTCGCGCCACCGCTCCTCCCAGCCGGGCTCGACCGAGACCGACGACACCTCGGCGAAGAGCGCGCGGAGGCGCGCCTCGCCGTCGGCGTCCGTGTAGACCGCGAGCTCGCCGTCGGCCTCCTCGAAGCCCTCCGGGTGAAGCTCGAGGAGGCGCGCCCGCGCCTGCTCCAGCAAAGCGGCCGGAACCGCCATCGCCACCCGGCGGAGCTCGCCCGGGCTCAGCGGAACGCGCTCTTCAGCTTCTCGAAGAACCCCTCGTCACGGCGGTAAGTCTCCTCGCCCGCCGTCCGCTCGAACTGCTCCAGCAGGTCGCGCTGCTCGTCGGTCAGCTGGTGCGGGATCGCGACGTTCACGAGCACGCGATGGTCTCCGCGGCCAAAGCCTTGGAGAACCGGCATCCCGCGCCCGCGGAGCACGCGCACCTCGCCCGGCTGCGTCCCCGGCTCGAACTCGAGCTCCTCGGTCCCGTCGAGCGTGGGCACGGAGACGCGTCCGCCGAGCGCAGCCTGGGTCATCGTGAGGTCGACCTGCGAGAAGACGTCGTCGCCCTCACGGACGAACCGCGGGTCCGGCCGAACGTGGACGCGCACGTAGACGTCCCCCGCCCGCCCGCCGGGAAGCCCGGCGTGGCCCTCGCCGGAGAGGCGGATCCGCTGCCCGTCGTGGATCCCCGGCGGGATCTCGACCTCGAGCCGGCGGTTCTCGAGCACCTGGCCGGCGCCGTCGCACTGCTCGCAGGGATGCTCGACGAGCCGGCCACGGCCGCCGCACTGTGGGCACGCCTGCGTGCGGATGAACTCGCCGAACGCGCTGCGCGACACGTGCTGTACCCGGCCTATGCCCTGGCAGGCGGGGCAGACCGTGACGTCCGTGCCGGGCTCGACGCCACCTCCCGAGCAGCGCGAGCAAGGGGCGGCGACCCTGAACGGGACGTCCCTCGTGACGCCGCGGGCCGCGTCGACAAGCTCGATCTCGACCTCGGCCGCGATGTCGGCGCCCCGTCCGCCTCGCGACCGGACCGTGGTCGCGAAGAGGTCGTCGCCGAAGAACGCAGAGAAGATGTCGGCGAGGTTCCCGAAGTCGAACTGGCTCGGGTTGAAGCCGCCGCTCCGCAGGCCCGTGTGCCCGTAGCGGTCGTAGAGCTCGCGCGTCTCGGAGTTCGAGAGCACCTCGTACGCCTCGACGACCTCCTTGAAGCGCTCTTCGGCGTCCGGGGCGTCGGAGACGTCCGGATGCACCTGGCGGGCCAGGCCCCGGAAGGCCTTCTTGATCTCGGTCTCGTCGGCGTCGCGGCGGACGCCGAGCACCTCGTAGTAGTCGCGCTCCGCCGTGGCCATCTCTTCGCCAGCGTAGCCTGGCTAGTTGTCGGCGTAGATCTCCTCGACGAACCGGGACAGCTCGCGGGCGGCGCCGCGCACCGAGCGCAGCGCGGTCTCGTAGTCCATCCGCAGCGGCCCGAGCAGGCTCACGGCGCCGAGCCGCCGGTGAGCGAGCCCATAGGTCGCGCCGACGAGGGAGGCGCGCTGGAGCGCCGGGTGCGGGAGGTCGACACCGAGGCGCACGAAGGGATCGCGATTTCCGAGCGCCTCTCCGAGGATCTGGAGGACGACCGCGCGCTGCTCGAGCGCCTCGAGCAGGCCGCGGTAGGCCTCGAAGTCCTCGCCGCGGACGTCGCCGAGTAGCGACGCGGCGCCGCCGACGAAGAGCCGCTGCTCCTCCCAGCCCGCGGCGTCGGTGAACGCGGGCCGGAGCAGCTCGAGGAACGCGCGCTCGCGATCGGAGAGGCCCTCCTCCGCAAAGGCCTGGCGCAGCGCATGCGAGCCCGGCGCGACACCGACTGTTCGCTCGTTCAGGTACTCGGCGGCCCAGCCGACGAGCCCCTGGTCGACGGGCTCGCCCAGCCCGAAGACCCGCTTCGTCACGCCGCCGGTCGAGGTGATGACGACGGTGGCGATCACCTGCGGCTGGAGCTCGAGCACCTCGACATGGCGAACCGTCGCCGCCTCCAGCGGGGGCGCCGAGACGAGCGCCAGCAGACGCGTCATCTGGGCGAGCGCCTCGGTCGTGGCCTGCAGCGCGACCTCGACCTCGGCCGCGGGACCGGTCAGGTCGAGCGGGAGCGACGCAGGGCGAGGCTCGAGCCGGTCGAGCAGGCCCTCGACGAAGAGTCGGTAGCCCGTCTCCGTCGGGACGCGCCCCGCGGACGTGTGCGGGTGCGTGAGCAGCCCCAAGCGCTCGAGCTCCGCCAGCTCGCCCCGCACCGTCGAGGGCGAGACGTTCAGTCCGGCGCGCTCTACGAGGTGCTTGGAGCCGACCGGCTGTCCGGTCGCGATGTACTCCTCGACGAGGCGCCGGAGAATCTCGCGCTGGCGATCTGTGAGCGTCGGCTCGGCCATGGCGTTTGCAGGAATTTTAGTCGGCAGCCTCCGACCGCCCCGCCCCGCTCTCAGGCGAGGAGCTCGGCCGTTACCCCACCGCCCAGCATCCGCCCCCGGGGAGTCAGCGTCAGCGAGCCGCCCCCGTCCCGCGAGACGAGCGCCAGCCGCTCCAGGCGTTCGAGCGCCTCGACGTCGAGCACCGGGGCGAGCGCGTCGAGCTGCAGCGGCTCGTCGAGCCGGAGACCGAGCATCACGCGCTCCTGCAAGCGGACGTCCGCGGGTAGCTCCTCGACCTCGCGCGGTGGCGTCTCGCACCGCGCCAGCGCGGCGACGTACGCCGGCAGGCGGGGCGTGTTCCGCCAGCGCCGGCCGCGCACGGTGGACACCGCGCCGAGGCCGAGGCCCACGTAGTCGCGCCCGAGCCAGTAGCCGAGGTTGTGCTGCGCGCGCAGGTCGCGGCCGGGGGCGTCGAGCAGGCAGAAGTTCGCCGTCTCGTACCACCGGTAGCCCGCGGCGGTCAGCCCCTCGACGACGCGCTCGAAGTACCCCTCGAGTGCGTCGGCCTGCCGCGCGAGCTCCCCCCCGTGCCGGTGCGTGAAGCGCGTTCCGGGCTTCGCCTCCAGCTCATAGCACGAGAGATGCTCGGGTCCGAGCGCGAGCGCCTCGTCGATGTCGGCGTCGAGCGCGGCGGGGCTCTGGCCGGGGATCCCGTAGATGAGATCGAGCGAGATGTTGTCGAATCCGGCATCACGAAGATGGTAGAAGGCGCGCCGGACGTCGTCCGGCCCGGCAACCCGCTCGAGCGTCGTGAGCAGCGCGCGGTCGAACGTCTGCGCCCCGAGCGAGACTCGGTTCACGCCGCATTTCCGCAGGAGGGCGGCCAGCTCGGGGGTGACCGTCTCGGGATTCGCCTCGACCGTCACCTCGGACGCCGGCGGCAGCGCTTCGAGCAGCCGCCGGAGCTCCGCCGGCTCGGTGAACGTCGGCGTGCCGCCGCCGACGAAGACCGTGTCGAGCGACGGCGCGAGCAGCGGCCGCTCGAGCACCAGCTCCGCGAGCAGCGCGTCGACGTAGGAACCGTGCTCGCCTCGGCGGCCGACGACGGTGACGAAGTCGCAGTAGCCGCAGCGGTGCGCGCAGAACGGCAGATGGACGTAGAGGTGTGTCGCGCCGCGGCTCATTTCCCGTTCTCGTTCAGGTTGAGGACGGCGAGGAACGCCTCCTGGGGAACCTCGACCGCGCCGACCTGCTTCATCCGCTTCTTGCCCTTCTTCTGGCGCTCCAGCAGCTTGCGCTTCCGCGTGATGTCGCCGCCGTAGCACTTGGCGAGCACGTCTTTCCGCTTCGCCTTGATCGTCTCGCGGGCGATGATGCGGGACCCGATCGCCGCCTGTACCGGTACATCGAACATCTGCCGCGGGATCTCCTCGCGGAGCCGGTCGACGAGCGCGCGCCCGCGGCCGTACGCCGCGTCCCGGTGCACGATCAGCGAGAGCGCGTCGACGGACTCGCCGCCGATCAGCACGTCGAGCTTGACGAGGCTCCCCTCGCGGAACCCGATCACGTCGTAGTCGAAGCTCGCGTAGCCGCGCGTGCGCGACTTGAGCTGGTCGTAGAAGTCGATCACGACCTCGGCGAGCGGCAGCTCGTAGATCAGGACCGCGCGCTCCTCGGACAAGTACTCCATGTGGTCGAAGCGGCCCCGTCGCTCGTTCGCCAGCTCCATGACGGCGCCGACGTACGCCTTGGGGACGATGATCGAGGCGCGGATGTACGGCTCCTCGACGCGCTCGACGTCGGGCGGCATCTCGGCCGGGTTGTGCACCTCGACCTCCTGGCCCGCCGTGGTCACGACCCGGTAGGCCACGTTCGGCGCGGTCACGAGCAGGTCGAGGTCGAACTCCCGCTCGAGCCGCTCGCGGACGACCTCCATGTGCAGCAGGCCGAGGAAGCCGCAGCGGAAGCCGAACCCGAGCGCCTGGGAGGTCTCCGGCTCGTAGATCAACGCCGCGTCGTTCAGCTTCAGCTTCTCGAGCGCGTCGCGGAGCTCGGGGTACTCGTCGGAGTCCGTCGGGAAGAGACCGGCGAACACCATCGGCTTGACGTCCTTGTAGCCCGGCACGGGCGCCGCGGCCGGGTCCTCGCGCGAGGTGAGCGTGTCGCCGACGCGGAGCCGGCTGACGTCCTTCAGCCCCGTGATCACGTAGCCGACCTCCCCCGCCTCCAGGGTCTCTGATGCTCGCATCGTCGGCGAGAAGAAGCCGAGCTCCTCGGCCTCGAACCGCGTGCCCTGCGCCATGGCGAGCAGCCCCTCGCCGGTTCGAAATGCACCGTCCACCACGCGTACGAATGCGACGACGCCGCGGTACTGGTCGTACGACGAGTCGAAGATGAGCGCGCGGGCCGGCGCCTCGCGCGCGCCGGCAGGCGGCGGGATGCGCTCGACGACCGCGTCGAGCACCGCCTCGATCCCTTGACCCGTCTTCGCGGAGATGCGGAGCACGTCCGCCGGGTCGCCTCCGATCAGCTCGGCGATCTCGGCCGCGGCTGCGTCGGGGTCCGCCTGAGGAAGGTCGATCTTGTTCACGACCGGGAGTAGCTCGAGATCGTTCTCGATCGCGAGGTACGCGTTGGCGACCGTCTGGGCCTCGACGCCCTGCGCCGCGTCGACGACGAGCAGGGCGCCCTCGCAGGCGGCCAGCGAGCGCGAGACCTCGTAGTTGAAGTCCACGTGCCCCGGCGTGTCGATCAGGTGGAGCTTGTACGTCCTGCCGTCGCGGGCCGTGTACAGCACCCGCACCGCCTGTGCCTTGATCGTGATGCCGCGCTCGCGCTCGAGCTCCATCGAGTCGAGCACCTGGGCGCGCATCTTGGCGGGGTCGACGGTGTGCGTCAGCTCGAGGATGCGGTCGGCGAGCGTCGACTTGCCGTGGTCGATGTGGGCGATGATCGAGAAGTTGCGGATCTCTTCCATGTAAGTATCGAGGGGCTACGCCCCACCTAGAGTCACGTGCTTCGCGCCTTCGGCGCTCGCCTCCTTTATCGCCTAGGCTAGCGGCGGCTCGCGCCCCGGACGCGCGCCCACTGCTGGCGCACGAGCGCGGTGATCTGGCGCGCCTCCTCGACGCGCGCGGCGAGCACGATCGCCGAATAGACCGCCAGCCCCGCCGCCGAGGCGGCCACGACCAGCAGCGTCTGCTCG
>DASSSO010000126.1:0-14155 GCA_035776735.1 Gaiellaceae bacterium
CCGCCTCCAGTGCCGCGCGGGCCGTCGTGGTGGGAGCGCGACATCGACTGGGGCGACCTCCTCGGCGCGAAGGCGCTCGCGTGGGTCGGCGGCGCCGTGACGGTGCTCGGCGTCGTCTTCTTCTTCGTGCTCGCAGTCGACAGCGGCTGGATCGGCCCCGGTGCGCGGGTCGGGCTCGGCGCACTCGCGTCGGCGCTCGTCTTCGTGGGCGGCTTCTACCTGCACCGGCGGTACGGCCCCGTCTACTCCGCGTACGCAGCCGTCGGCGCCGGCCTCGCCGGAGGCTACGCCACGCTCCTCGCCGCCGCGTCGCTATACGACCTCCTCTCCGACCTCACCGCACTCGCGATCGCAGCGGCGATCGCCTCGGTCGGCCTCGCGACGTCGCTCCTCTGGTCGTCGGAGCTCGTCGCCGGGATCGGGCTCGTCGGCGCAGCACTCGTGCCGCTGACGGTGCTGTTCGAAGAGGACATCTCGCCGCTGGGGACCGGCTTCGCCGGCCTCGTCTTCGCCGCGATCGGCGTCGTCGCCGTAACGAAGCGTTGGCCGACGCTGGCAGCGGTCGGCCTCGCCGCGACCCTCCCCCAGATCGCGCTTCTCGTCGAGGACGGAGCCGTCACCGACTGGGACCGCGTGATGCTCGCCTGGATCTTCTCGGCGCTGTACGTCGCGGCGGCAATCGGGCTTCACCGGGCCGTGGACGAGGACGGGCTCGGCAGCCTGCCCGCGACCTTCGTGATTGTCGCCGGCGTGCTCGCCGGAGCGACCGGCTTCGCGCTCTTCGACGGGGCGGACCGCGGCTGGGTCGTCGTCGCGACGGGCGTCGCGTTCGGCGCGCTCGCGGCGACGCTCTTCCGGGATCGGGACCTCAGCGCGCTGCTCGCGGCCGTCGGCCTCGCCCTCGTGGCCGTGGGGCTGGCCGTCGTCCTCTCAGGGCCGAGCCTCGCCCTCGCCTGGGCGGCGGAGGCTGCGGTCCTCGCCGCACTCGCGAGCTGGATCGACGAGCCGCGGTATCAGCTCGCGGCACTCGGCTACCTCGCCGCGGCGACCGTGCATTCCTTCGCCATCGACGCGCCGCCGACCGACCTCTACGAGGCCGTTTCCGACCCTGCGGACGGAGCCGTCGCGCCGCTCGGGATCGCCGTCGCCTCCGCGATCGTCGCGTTCTACGCCCGCCCGTGGCCGGAGGAGAAGGCGGCGGGCATGTTCCGGATGTTCGAGCCCGTCCTCGGGCCGTTCCGCGAAGCCAACGCGCTCTGGCGATCGCTCACCGGCTGGCTGGCGGGCGGTGCGGCGATCTACGCCGCCTCGCTCGGGATCCTGGAGCTCGCCCAGGAGGGTTGGCCCGATGACGTTGACACCGCCTTCGAGCGCGGGCATGTCGGCGTCACGGCCCTCTGGGGCCTCGCTGCGGCGGCGCTCACCTATGGCAGCAGGTGGCTCGGGTCGTCCCAGGTTCGCGCGGCCGGCCTGACGCTCGCGGCGGTGACGTTCGTCCAGGCTGCAGTCTTCGACGCGACGCTCGAGCCGGGCCCCCGCGGCTGGGCGCTGCTCGCGGCCGGCGCCGCCCTTCTCCTGACGGCGCTCGCGGAGGAGATCCCCGCCGTGGAAGGACGGCCGGGGCTCTCGGCGTCCGCGCTCCTGCTCGTCCCGGCGTCGGCCGGCCTCGGCGTGTTCGGCCTCTACTTCGTCACGGACGCGGAGGGCTACGCGTGGCTCGGTCTCGCCGCCGTCTACGGAGGGCTCGCGGCGCTCGTGTTCCGTACGGACCGCGACTTCAGCACGCTGCTCTGGGTTCCCGCCCTCGCGATCGGCGCGCTCGCTGCCGCCGACCTGATCGAAGGCACCTGGCTCGTCCTGGCCTGGAGCGCCGCGGCCGCGAGCATCTCCGTCCTCGGCGACCGCGTCGGCGAGCAGCGGCTGCAGCTCGGCGCGGCCGGTTATCTGGCGCTTGCCCTCGGGTACACGCTGAGCGAGCTTGCGCCCCCGAACGAGTTCTTCAGCGCGAACGACGATCCCGCGGTCGGCGTGCCCGCGCTCCTCTGCTCGGTCGGAGCAGCGGTGGTCCTGCTCGTCTACGGCCTGCGCGACGAGCGGTTCGGCCTGTACCGCATCTGGGCGGCGGCCGGGACGGCCGTTCTGGCGCTGTACGCCTGCTCGCTCGCGATCCTCGGAGGCTTCGAGTGGGCCGGGACCGCGAGCGTGGAGACCGACTTCCAGCGCGGCCACTCCGCGGTCAGCGCGTTCTGGGGGATCGTCGGGCTGATGACCCTGTACGTCGGGCTGCGGCGCGATCAGCGAACGCTCCGGCTCGCAGGCTTCGCGCTCTTCGGCATCGCGCTGGCGAAGCTGTTCCTCTACGACCTCGCGAACCTGAGCTCGATCACGCGCGCGCTCTCGTTCCTGGCCGTCGGCGCCGTGCTGCTCCTCGGCGGGTTCTTCTACCAGCGCCTCACAGCCGCGGCGCGCGAGACGTGATCCGCGCAGCCGCGGAGCGGGCTGCGCTCGCTCCGCCTCAAGCGTGGAAACGGAGCCAGACCGTTACGCCATGACCTCGACCTTGCGCTCGGCAGGGTCGAGTCGTCCCTCGTGCTGAAGCACGTCTTTGAGGGCGCGGATCGAGACCTCGAGCTGATCGAGGCTGGGCTCGCGCGTCGTCAGGCGCTGGAGCCACAGGCCCGGCGCGAGCAGGGTCATCAAGACGCGGTTGCCGGTGTGTTTGCCCGCGAAGCGGATCAGCTCGTAGGCGATGCCGGCGATCACCGGCAGCAGCGCGATCCGCGAGAGGATCAGCCAGTACCAGTCCGGCTGCCCGAAGAACGCGAAGACGAAGATCGCGATCACCATCACCCAGAGCAGGAACGCCGTCCCGCAGCGCGGGTGGATGAGGCTGAAGCGCTGCACGCGCTCCGGCTCGAGCTCCTCCCCCGCCTCGTAGGCGTTGATCGCCTTGTGTTCGGCCGCGTGGTACTGGAACACGCGCTTGAGGTCGGGGAGGAACGAGATGAGGACGAGGTAGAGGATGAAGATCGAGACCCGGATCAGCCCCTCGACGACGACGAAGAGGCCCGTCGTCTCGATCGGGAGCCAGCTCGTCAGGAGCGCCGGCGTCACCTTGAAGAGGAGGAGCGCGAAGCCGATCGCGATCGCGAAGGCGAAGATGAGCGCGCCGCGGCCGATCTCCGTCGAGACCTCCTCGTCGTCGCCCTCCTCCTGCGCCGCGTAGTTGGCGGAGATCGCGAGCGCGCGGAAGCCGATCGCGAGCGACTCCCCGAGCGCGATCACGCCGCGGATGATCGGCAGGCGGAAGATGCGGTGGCGCGCCATCACCGACTCGATCGTCCGGTCGACGAGCGCGATCTCGCCGTCCACCTTCCGGACCGCGAGCGCCCAGTGCGACGGGCCGCGCATCATCACGCCCTCGAGGACGGCCTGTCCGCCGATCGGTGCGCTCATGCCCTCAGCTTAGGCGTCGCTTGCGATGCCGCCCGAGGGCATGTCGGCTCTGCTGGCATGCCCGGTGGTTTCGTCAGCCGCGGCGAGCGCCGCCGGCTCGCTCCAGTCGCCGCTGGAAGCGCTCCACCCGGCCGCCTGTGTCGACCAGTTTCTGCTTGCCCGTGTAGAACGGGTGGCAGTTCGAGCAGATCTCGACGTGGAGCTCGGGCTTCGTCGACCGCGTCTCGAACGTGTTCCCGCAGGAGCAGTGGACGGTCGCGAGCATGTACTCGGGGTGGATGTCCGGCTTCATGGCCGGCCCAGGATAGCAGCGGCCGTCTGGGCCGCGACGTTGCCGCCGGAGACGACGCAGACCACCGTTTCGCCGTTCTCGAGCGCGACCTTGCCGGCGAGCAGGGCGGCGACGCCGGCCGCTCCCGCCGGCTCGGCGGCGAGCTTCGCACGCTCGTAGAGGAACCGCATTCCGGCTGCGATCTCGTCGTCCTCGACGAGGACCGACTCGAATCGGCGCGCCAGTGCCATCTCGAGTGCGAGCTCGCCGGCGAAAGGCGCGTGGAGGCCGTCGGCGATCGAATCCGGCCGGACGGTCACCGGCCTGCCCGCGGCGAGCGCAGCGTGCAGCGCAGGCGCGCGAACCGGCTCGACGGCGACCATGCGCGCGCTCGGCAGAGCAGCCGCGATCCCGGTGATCAACCCGCCTCCTCCCACAGGGACGACCACGACTCCCACGTCGGGCGCGTCCTCGCCGATCTCCAGCCCGACGGTGCCTTGCCCGGCCGCGACGAGCGGGTCGTCGAACGGGTGGATCGGGATCCGGCCCGTCTCCTGCCGGAGCTCGTCCAGCCGCTCGAAAGCCGCCGCCGGCCCGTCCGCCTCGAGGTCGACCTCGGCGCCGTACCCGCGGGTCGCGTCGATCTTGGCCGCACTCGCAGTGCGCCACATGACGACGAGCGCGCGAATTCCCACGAGGGCGGAGCAGTAGGCGAGCGCCTGCGCGTGATTGCCGGCCGAGGTCGCGATCACTCCGGCCTTCCGCTCCTCCGGCGACAGCGAGGCGAGCTTGTTCAGCACTCCCCGCGGCTTGAACGAGCCGGTGCGCTGGAACAGCTCGGCCTTCAGGAAGACGCGCGGGCCGAGGGTGGCGGAGCTGAACGTCGGCGTTCGATGGAGCCTGCCGGCGATCGTCTCCCGCGCCGCCAGAACGTCGTCGCGCGTGATCACTTCGAACGTGTCCAAGTGACAGTCACTGGGCACGTCCCGAGACAGCGTCGCGTCGCTCCAGGAGCGGGCGGCCTGTCACGGCGAGCCGCTTCCGAGTGACAGTCACTCGGACATGGCTAGGTAAGCGTGTACTCGGGGCCGGAGCCCCCCTCGGGCGGGGTCAGCCGGCCGCCCTTCGCGGTGATCGCTCCGCACTGGACGCAGTTGGACGGCGTCACCTCGACGCCGCCGCCCTCCTTCGCCTCGTAGACCTGCGCCGGGCACATGTGCTCCCACATGCGCGCGACCTCCTCCGGCACGTCCGCATCCACGCGGATGTGGTTCGGGGCGTCGTCGCGCGTCTTGTTCCCGGACAGGAAGACGGACGAGAGCTTGTCGAAGGTGAGCTTGCCGTCGGGCTTCGGGTAGTTCGCGGCGCGTCCGCCCCGGATCAGCTCCTGCTCGGCGTCGCGCTCGGTCTTGGCGTTTCCGGGCGGGAACTTGCCGAAGCTCGCGGTCATCGCGCCGGCCATCGCGCCGCCGAGCCAGAAGCCCTTCCCGAACGCCTGGCGCATGTTGCGGACGCGCTTCAGGTCGTCCCAGATGAACGTGTCGCGAATCGCCTCGTCGTACGAGGCCAGCGCGCCCGGCGTCCACGGCGTCCGGCCGCGCTGGAGCGCCGCGAATGCCGTCTCGGCGGCCAGCCGCCCGGACTCGATCGCGTAGTGGATGCCCTTCAGCGCAGGCACGTTGACGAAGCCCGCGCCGTCGCCGGTGATCAGGAGCCCCGGCGCGTGCATCCTTCGCGGGACGGCGACGAAGCCTCCCTCGGGGATCGTCTTGGCGCCCCACCCGACCCGCTCGCCGCCCTCGAGGATCCGCCGGACGAGCTTGTGCGTCTTCAGCTCCTGAAGGAGGTCGTGCGGGGAGACCTCGAGGTCGCGGTAGTCGAGCCCGACGACCATGCCGAGCGTGACCATGTCGTCGCCCATCGGGTAGATGAAGGAGCCGCCGAACTCGCGGTACTTGCGCCCGTTGCGCAGCGGCCAGCCCATCGTGTGGATCACGCGGTCGAGCGGCGTCGCGACCTTCCACACCTCTTTGACACCGAGCGCCCAGACCTGCGGGTTCTCCCCCGCGAGGCCGAACCGGTCGATCGCGACGCCGGTCAGGTGGCCCTGGGTGCCCTCGGAGAGGACGGTCACCTTGGCGGTCACGTCGGAGCCCGGCTCGAAGTTCGGGAGCTGGTCGCCGTTCCGGCCGCGGCCCTTGTCGCCCGTCCGCACGCCGACGACCCGCCCGCCCTCGACGAGCAGCTTCTCGGCCGCGGTCTCCGGGAGGATGTACGCGCCGCCGGCCTCCGCCTGCTCGCCCAGCCAGCGGGTGAGCCCCGAGAGCGAGGCGACGTAGTTCCCGTCGTTGCGCATCGTGGGCGGCGTCGGGATGCGGAGCGCCGAGCCCTTCGTCAGGTAGTACACGGACTCGTGCTCGACCGGGCCGTAGAAGGGCATGTCCTCGATCCGGGCCCGGTGGCGGAAGAGGCGGCGCAGCGCGCGCGGGTTGACGACGGCGCCGGAGAGGACGTGGGAGCCCACGCCCTTGCCCTTCTCGAGCACGGCGACGGGGACCTCCCCGAGCCGCTCGGCGGTCTCCGGCGACTCCCCGAGCAGCTGGCCGAGCCGGATCGCACAGGCGAGCCCGGCCGGGCCGGCGCCGACGATCAGCACGCCGACGTCGATCCGCTCCTCCGGCGGATCCGTCGGTGCGCTCACGAACTCGCTCGGGTCGAACGGCGGGCGGTAGTCGGCCGGCTTCATCCGCGGCGCTGCCGGACGAGCTCCGTGAGCTTCGGGACGATCTCGTTCAGGTCGCCGACGACCCCGAGATCCGAGAACTCGAAGATCGGCGCGTTCGGGTCCTTGTTGATCGCGACCACCACACCTGAGGACTGCATCCCGACCTTGTGCTGGATCGCGCCCGAGATGCCGCACGCGATGTAGAGCTTCGGCGAGACCGTCTTCCCGGTCTGCCCGACCTGGGTGGAGTACGGGTACCAGCCGGCGTCGACGACGGCGCGCGTGGCGGCGACGGCGCCGCCGAGCGCCTGCGCGAGCTCCTCGACGAGCTTGAAGTTCTCGGGCGCACCGAGGCCCCGGCCGCCGGCGACGATCACGTCGGCGTCTTCGATCGACGGCCCCTCGCTCTCCGCGTGGGCCTGCTCGACCATCGTCGCCGCCGTTGAGAAGTCCTCGAACTGGACCTCGGCCTCCTCGACGGCGGCCTCGCCGCCGGTCTCCTGCGGGTCGAAGGTCCCGGCGCGGATCAGTGCCAGCCGCGGCGTCGACCTCCAGCCCACGTCGACCAACACCGAGTCGCCGAGCGCCGGCCGCTTGCCGACGAGGTCGCCGTCCTGCCGGACGAGGTCGGTGAGGTCCCAGTTCAGCCCGGCCTGGAGCCGCGCCGAGAGCCCCGCGGCGACGTCCGCGGCGAGCACCGAGGCGGCGAACAGGACCGTGTGGTAGCCGCCGTCTCCCACGATTGAGGCGAGGGCGTCGACGCGAGGCTGGGGCAGCGGCGCCTCGAGCTCCGGCCTGTCGACGACGACGACCTTGGCTGCGCCGAACCTGCCGGCCGCGGACGCGAGCTCCCTGACGCCGGAGCCGAGCACCACGCCGGTCACGTCCTCGTCGAGGGTCGCCGCCTTGGACAGGACGCCGAGCGCCGGCTTCAGCAGCTCGTCGCCGTGGTGCTCGAGGAAGACGAGCGTGCTCACAGGAGCTTCCTCTCGGCGATGTACTCGACGATCTTCTCCGCGGCGCTGCCGTCGTCCTCGATCTTCACCGTGTCGCCGCGGGGCGGCGGGTCGTTGAGCGCCTGCACGGAGGTCTTCGAGCCGGTCTCGCCCACGCCGTCGACGCCGAGCTCGGCGACGGACACGGTGCGCTGCGGCTTGGAGCGCGCGCCCATGATCCCCTTCAGCGACGGGTAGCGCGGCTCGTTGATCGCGTCGGACACGGCGAGCACTGCCGGGGTCGGCGCCTCGATGACGTCGTAGCCGAACTCCGTCTGGCGCTTGCCCCGCACCTTCCCGTCGGAGACCTCGAGCTCGGCGACCTGGGAGATCACCGGGAGCCGGAGACGGTCGGCCACGGCCGCCCAGAGCACGGCGCCGTCGGAGTCGCTCGCCTGCTGGCCGAACAGGATCAGATCGGCCCCTTCCTGCTCGAGCGCTGCGCCGAGTGCGTTCGTCGTCGCGACGAGATCCGAGCCGGCCGCGGCGTCGTCCGTGATCATCAGCGCCTCGTCGGCGCCCATCGCGAGCGCCTTGCGGACCGAGTCCTGCGCACCCGCCGGGCCCATGGTCACGACGACCACCTCGCCGCCCTGCGCTTCCTTGATCCGGAGGGCCTCCTCGACGGCGTGGACGTCGAAGGGATTGATCGCGCCCTCGCCCGACCGGTCGAGCCGCTTCGTGCCCGGATCGATCCTGCGTGCCTGCTCCGGCACGTGCTTGACGCAGACGGCGATCTTCACGGCCCGAGACTCTACTGACGCCGCACGGGCCTCAAGCGGGGCAAGGCAGAGGCCGAAAGCTCTGCTAGGGTCTCGCCCTTCGAGCGCGAACCGGAGCGCTGAGGTCCCAGCAATGAGACGCCACCGGACGACAGCCCGAGGAGCTCTTTTGCTTGCCATCGCCGGCCTGACGGCCGGCCCGGCGGCTGCGGTTCCCGACCCGTATCAACCGAAGGCGGCGAAGGCGGTCTCCGGCAGCGCTCAGCAGCAGCCGGCCGGGAAGCGCATGATCTTCCCCGTCCTCGGCAAGTTCCGGTACGGCAACGACTACGGCGATCCGCGCGGGCAGGGACGCCACGAGGGGATCGACATCGTGGCGCCGCGCAAGGCGCTCGCCATCGCCGCCGAGTCGGGCCGGGTGAAGTACCACTTCGGCTCTTCGCGCGCGGGCTGCATGCTCTACCTCCACGGCGACAGCGGCACGACCTACCTCTACATCCACCTCAACAACGACCTCGGCACGACGAACGACAACCGCGGCGGCTGCAAGCCCGGCGTGTCGTTCGCGCCCGGGCTGAAGAGCGGGATGAAGGTCGCCGCCGGAGAGCCGATCGGGTTCGTCGGCGACTCGGGCGACGCGAACGGGATCGAGCCGCACCTCCACTTCGAGTTGCATCCGAACGACGGCGCCTCCGTCAATCCCTTCAAGCATCTGAACCGGGCCTGGCGGCTCCTCTTCGCCGCCCCGCGCAAGGGCGAGACGTCGCTCTGGCTGAAGGGCGACGTGCTTGCCCAGCAGACCGCGGCGCTGAAGGTCAACGTCCGCAGCCTCGGGGTCCGCACGACGGGGCTGAAGCTGAACGGCATCAGCCGGCCGGTCTCGCTCGCGATCTCGCCGTTCACGGAGATCGAGAACGCCGTCGGACGGCTCGCCGGCAGCGAGCGGGCGACCGTCTGGACGGAGATCTTCCCGAACACGCTGGCCGCGCAACTCGGCCGGCCCAACGCGATCACGGCGCAGCGCGTGCTTCTCTCCCGCTAGCCGCGAGGCGGGCTTTGCCCGCCTCGTTCGAGCGCGAGTCGGGCGAGGAACCGCGACACGCATCTTGGCCGCGCGACCGCGCAGCGGTCGCCCGGCTTCAGGTCGTCGCTGAAAGTCGTGAGACTTCAGCGAAAGGTTCAGCGTCCGCTGAACCGTGGTTCGCGCTTCTCGGCGAACGCGGTCAGGCCCTCCTTGGCGTCCTCGCTCGCGAAGAGCTCGCCGAAGCGGTCGCCCTCGCGCGTCAGGTTCTCCGCGTGGTCGCCGCCGAGGGCGCGGTTGGCCGCTTCCTTCGCCGCCTCCAGCGCGAGCGGGCTCTTCGTCGAGAGCTGGGTCGCGATCTCCAGCACCCGCGGGAGCAGCTCCTCCGGCTCGTAGACCGCGTTCACGAGCCCCCGGTCGAGCGCCTCCGCCGCGTCGACGGTCCGGCCGGTCAGGATCAGCTCCTTCGCGAAGCCGATCGTCGTCGCCCGCGCGAGCCGCTGCGTCCCGCCCCACCCGGGGATGATCCCGAGGTTGATCTCCGGCTGGCCGAGCTTCGCCGTAGACGACGCGTAGCGCAGGTCGCAGGCGAGCGCGAGCTCGCAGCCGCCCCCGAGCGCGAAGCCGTTGATCGCGGCGATCGTCGGCTGCCGCATCGTCTCCAGCAGGCGCCCCGCCTCGTGACCCAGCGTGCCCCAGGCCTTCGCTTCCTCGACGTCCAGGCCGCTCATGTACTTGATGTCGGCGCCGGCGATAAACGCCCTGTCTCCGGCGCCCGTGAGGACGACGACCCGTGAGCCGACGTCCTCCGAGAGCTCGGCCAGCCGATCCCGGAGCGCCGTCAGCGTCTCGACGTCGAGCGCGTTCATCGCGTCCGGCCGATCGACGGTGACGACGGCGACCGGCCCCTCGTGCCGGACCTCGATCAGCTGACCGGAACCTTCTCGCGCAGGAAGTCGACGATCTCGCTCGTCGGGGCGCCGGGCGTGAACACCTCGGCGACGCCCTGCCGCTTGAGCTCCTCCGTGTCCTCGCGGGGGATCGTCCCGCCGACGACGACGAGCACGTCGTCGAGCCCGTTCTCCCTCAGTCCCTCGACGATCTTCGGAACGAGCGTCATGTGGGCGCCGGACAGGATCGAGATGCCGACGGCGTCGGCGTCCTCCTGGACTGCGGTCTCGACGATCTGCTCGGGGGTCTGGTGGAGGCCGGTGTAGATGACCTCCATGCCGGCGTCGCGCAGTGCGCGCGCGATGATCTTCGCCCCGCGGTCGTGACCGTCGAGGCCCGGCTTGGCGATCACGACTCGGATCTTTCCGGCCATCTCCGCCGTGAGTATAAGAAGCCTCTTTTCTCGGAAGAGGTCCTGCGCGGTCCGCGTCCGGGTATACGCGAGACTATGCAGATGAGGCTGAGGGTGATCGGCTGCTCGCCGGCCTGGCCCAATCCCGGCGGGGCCCAGTCCGGTTACCTCGTCGAGGGGCCGCCCGGCCGCGTGCTCCTCGACTGCGGCGCGGGCGTCCTCGCGAAGCTCCGCGAGCTGGAGGACTGGCCGCGCGTCGACGCGATCTGCCTCACCCACTTCCACCTGGATCACTGGGGCGACGTCGTCCCCTGGGTCTGGGCCCTCTGGTTCGGGCCGGCGAGCGAGCAGCCGCGGCCGGAGCTCTGGGTTCCTCCGGGCGGCCGGCAGCTGCTCACCGAGATCGGCCAGCGCCTCGGGACGCCGGACATGTTCACGCAGGCATTCACCGTCCGCGAGTACGCCGAGGGCGAGGGGTTCGAGACGGCCGGCTTCCGGATCACACCGCGCCGCGTCCTCCACTACGACCTGCGCGCGTACGGCTTCCGCGTCTCGTGCGACGGGAAGACGATGGCCTACTCCGGCGACAGCGGCCCGAGCGACGCGCTCTCCGAGCTCGCGCGCGACGCAGACCTCTTCCTCTGCGAGGCGACCCTGCTCGAGCCCAACCCTGAGGGCGGGACCCGAGGCCACCTCGCGGCGGCCGAGGCAAAGGCGGCCTTCGATGCGGCCGGCGCGAAGCGGCTCCTGCTCACCCACCGCCCGAAGGAGCGACCGCTCGCCCCCGAGTTCGAGCAGGTGCACGACGGTTACGTGACCGAGATCTAGGCGGTTCGGTCGGGGGGAGCGTAAGCCGCCTCGGCCCGGCGGCCGCGGCGCCAGCCGCGGACGTAGAACGCGACGACGATCAGCGGCACGAGCGAGAGGAGCGCCATCGGCGCGAGGAGCCACTTGGCGTCCAGCCTCGCCTCGCCGCTGGGGACCACCGAGTTGCCGAGGTTCGGGACGCCGCCGGCGCCGGGCGACTGCGCGGCCGGAACGGCGCCGGCCGTCATGCCGACGGGAGCCCAGGAGGAGACGAGCCAGCGGTTCTCCCCCCGGCCGGTCGGCGTGAGCTCCATCGCGAACGTCGAGGGCCCGAGCTTCGACTTCGCGGTCGGGAGCAGGAGCACCTGGAGGCCAAGCGCGTCGGAGTACGAGTACTCGATCTTCCAGCGCGCCTCCTCGACCGGGAATGGCACGACCGGGATGTTCTGCGTCTTCCATTCCGCCCTCGAGATCCCCGCCCTGAGGCTCGGCGCTGCGAGGTCGTACGCGAGCTCGACCCGGCGCCGGGCCACCGCGTGCGTGACGAAGTTCGCCGCCGTCGCGAGCGCCTTCGCCCGCTCGACTCGCGTGAGCTCGACCGTCTCCGGCTCCTTGTAGACGTAAGCCTGCTCCCCGCCGAACGTCTGCGGCGGGTCCTGACCCTTCTCGGGCCAGAAAGCGCCGACCACGACGACGCCGACGACGGCGACCACGGCCGCTCCCGACCACGCCAGGCGCCTGCGCATCCGAGGTGAGAAGAGGATGCCTCTCACGCTCGGCGCATCGTTCCTGGTCGGGCTCTTACCCCGACTGCGGCGCGCTGGGGATCGGCGGAGGCGCGTACGGCGCCCAGTAGTCGACGAGCCACTTCGCTTCCGCGCCGGAGCCGAACTTCTTCAGGCCGATGAAGAAGATCTGCGGCTTCTCCTTCGAGCCCTTCTTCGGCTGCATGACCACCTGGAGCGAGACGTCGTTCGGGTACGACCAGTCGACCTTCACCGGCGACTCGTTCACGGCCGCTTCAGGGTACGGCACGACCGGGATCTCGCCCGTCATCCACTCCTTGAGCGTCAGGTCCTGCTTGATCCCCGGCCCCGAGATCGCCCACGCCTCGCGGAGGTTCTTCCGCACGACGGCCGTCTTGATGAACTGGACGGCGATCTGGCGGGCCTCGGGCGGAAGCGGCACGGTCTTCTCGGCGCCGACGTTCTGCGCCGGCTCGTTTGAGAACGTCTCGGGCGCGCTGTCGGCGCGCACCTGGGTCTGCCAGAAGGCGAGCACGCCGAACAGCAGCACGGCGCCCGCGATCCAGGGCAGCGCGCGATTGACCGTTCTCGAGCTGAGGAGGCCGCCTTCCACTTCGTCACAGGTTAGACGTGATTGCGGGCTGCTCGGTTAGGGCTCGGTTGGGGTCCTGTTAAGGCGCCTTTCTCGGTGAAAGTCTCACGACTTTCACCGACCCTAAGAAGCCGGGCGGCCGCTTCGCGCCCGCGCGGCCCAGACACGCAGCGCAGGATTCCTTCTCTAGATGCCCTTGCGGCGAAACGGGCGCGGCCCGTTTCGCGGCGATCAGAAGACCGGGGTCTCTCGCCAGACGCCCCAGACTTCCCTCAGCGCGTCGCACATCTCGCCCATCGTGGCGTACGCCCGGGAGGCGTCGACGATCAGGGGCATCAGGTTCTCGTCGCCCTCCGCGCCCTGCTTGAGCTGGGCGAGCGCGGTCTCGACCGCCGCGGAGTCGCGCCGGTCGCGCAGCGCCCGGACGCGCGCGACCTGCTTGTCCTCGAGCGCCGGGTCGATGCGGAGGATCTCGAGCTCGTCGTCGTCCTCCTGCCGGTACCGGTTGACGCCGACGATGATCCGCTGCTTCGCCTCCACCTCGGACTGGTAGCGGAAGGACGCGTCCGCGATCTCGCGCTGGAAGAAGTTCTCCTTGATGGCGGGGACGACTCCGCCGAGCGCGCGGATCCGGTCGAAGTACCCGTACGCCTCGGCCTCGAGCCGGTTCGTCAGATCCTCGACGAAGTACGACCCGCCGAGCGGATCGATCGTGTTCACGACGCCCGTCTCGTGTGCGATCACCTGCTGGGTGCGGAGCGCGAGCCGGACGGCGTTCTCGGTCGGCAGCGCCAAGGCCTCGTCGAAGGAGTTGGTATGCAGCGACTGCGTCCCGCCCAGGACCGCCGACAGGGCCTCGAGCGCGGTCCGGACGATGTTCACCTCCGGCTGCTGCGCCGTCAGCGAGACGCCCGCTGTCTGCGTGTGGAAGCGCATCAGCCACGAGCGCGGGTTCTTCGCGCCGTAGCGCTCGCGCATCTCCTTCGCCCAGATCCGGCGCGCGGCGCGGTACTTCGCGATCTCCTCGAAGAAGTCGAGGTGTGCGTTGAAGAAGAACGAAAGTCGGGGCGCGAAGTCGTCCACGTCGAGCCCCCGCTCCATCGCCGCCTCCACGTACGTGAACCCGTTCATCAGCGTGAAGGCGAGCTCCTGGACGGCGTTCGAGCCGGCCTCGCGGATGTGGTAGCCGGAGATCGAGATCGGATGCCACTTCGGCATCTCCCGGGCGCAGAACTCGACCATGTCGGTCACCAGCCGCATGGACGGCTCGGGCGGGAAGATCCACTCCTTCTGCGCGATGTACTCCTTGAGGATGTCCGTCTGGATCGTCCCGCGGAGCTCCGAGCGCGGGACGCCCTGCTCCTCCGCGACGCAGGCGTAGAAGGCGAGCGCGATCGGCGCCGTGCAGTTGATCGTCATCGAGGTCGAGACCTCGCCTAGCGGGATGCCGGCGAAGAGGGTCTCCATGTCCTCGAGCGAGTCGATCGCGACCCCCTCGCGGCCGACCTCGCCGAGCG
>DASSSO010000140.1:0-4562 GCA_035776735.1 Gaiellaceae bacterium
GATGATCAGTGCGTCCGATTCCTTGTGCTTCGAGCGGGTGCGCTTGCCGAGCGTGGGCACGCCCCAGGGCGTCACCGGGTGGCGGCCGCCCTTCGACTTGCCCTCGCCGCCGCCGTGCGGGTGGTCGACCGGGTTCATGGCTGAGCCGCGCACCGTCGGGCGCTTGCCGCGCCACCGGCTGCGTCCTGCCTTGCCGCCGGTGATGTTCTCGTGGTCGACGTTGCCGACCTGCCCCACCGTTGCGCGGGCGGCGAGCGGCACTCGCCGAAGCTCCCCGGATGGTAGCCGCAGGATGCCGTAGCCCTCGTCCTTCCCGACGAGCTGGATCCCCGTGCCGGCGCCGCGCGCGAGCTTCCCGCCCTGGCCGGGCTTCAGCTCGACGTTATGGACGAGCGTCCCGGTCGGGATGTTCTGCAGGGGCAGCGCGTTCCCGGGCTTGATGTCTGCCTCGGGGCCCGACTCCACCGTGGAGCCGACGCGCAGCCGCGCCGGGGCGAGGATGTACGACTTGGCGCCGTCGGCGTAGTGGAGGAGCGCGATGTTGGCCGACCGGTTGGGGTCGTACTCGATCGCCGCCACCTTCGCGGGCACGCCGTCCTTTGTCCGCTTGAAGTCGATCACGCGGTAGCGGCGCTTGTGCCCGCCTCCGCGGTGCCGGGTCGTGATGCGGCCCTTGTTGTTGCGGCCGCCCGTCTTCTTCACCGGCTCGACCAGGCTCTTCTCCGGCTCGCTCTTCGTGACCTCCGAGAACTCGGAGACGGTCATGAAGCGGCGGCCGGGGCTCGTCGGCTTGAACTTCCTCGCCATGGCGCTAGACCTGAGCCCCCTCGAAGATCTCGATCGACTCGCCCTCGCGCAGCTGCACGAT
This sequence comes from Gaiellaceae bacterium, assembly GCA_035776735.1. Lineage (GTDB taxonomy): Bacteria > Actinomycetota > Thermoleophilia > Gaiellales > Gaiellaceae > JACDAN01. Next base: position 869 of record DASSSO010000140.1, read on the forward strand.
CGCCTTCTTCCAGCCGGGCTTGCGGCCGCGGACCAGCCCGCGCCGCTTCGGCTTCGGCCGCACCTGGATGACGTTGACGCTCTGCACCTTGACCTCGAAGAGCTCCTCGACCGCCTGTCGGATCTGCGTCTTGTGCGCGTCCGGATGCACGCGGAAGGAGTACTTCCGGTCCTCGATCAAGCTGTAGCTCTTCTCGGAGACGACCGGCGCAAGCAGGACTTCGTTCGGGTGGAGGCTCACGCGGCCCCCCTCTGCTCGAGCGCCTCGCGCGCCGCTTCGCTGACGAGCAGCGAGCGCGCCCAGACGAGCGCGGCGACCTCGACGTCGGACGGCGTGATCACGAGCGCGCGCTCGATGTTCCGGAACGACTTGACGAGCGCCTCCTCCTCGTCGGTGGCGACGACGAGCACCGGCGCCTGCTGGCCCCAGGCCTCGAGCAGGCCGACCGCCTGCTTGGTCGACGGCTCGCCGAAGGCGGACCCGTCCACGAAGGCAAGCGTGCCCTCCTTCGCGTGCGCGGAAAGCGCTGCGCGAAAGGCGGCCTTGCGGGCCTTCTTGTTGACCTTGACGCCGAAGCTCGTGCGGGGCTGGAAGGCGGCGCCGCCGCCCGTCCAGTGCGGGGCCCGCGTCGTGCCGGCACGCGCGCGGCCGGTGCCCTTCTGGCGCCAAGGCTTGCCGCGGCCGCCGGCGACGAGCCCGCGGCTCTTGACGGCGCGGGTGCCTGCCCTGTCGCCCGCGAGCTCGGCCCGGACCGTCTCGTGGACGAGGTGCGGCTTGACCTCGGCGCCGAAGATGCCGGCCTCGAGCGTCACGTCCTTCGACTTCTTCCCTGCCGCGTCGAGGAGCGGTGCCTTGGGGCTAGCCACCCTTGACCTCCTCGCGGATCTCGACGAGCGCGTTCTTCGGCCCGGGGACGGCGCCCTTGACGAGGATCAGGTTCTCCTCGGGATCGACCGAGTGGACGCGCAGGCCGATCTGCGTGACCCTCTTCCCGCCCATGCGGCCTGCCATCTTCTGGCCCCTGAACACGCGCGACGGCGTCGCCGAGGCGCCGATCGAGCCGGGGGCGCGAACGTTGTGCGAGCCGTGGGAGACCGGGCCGCGGCTGAAGTTGTGACGCTTGATCGTCCCGGCGAAGCCCTTGCCGATCGAGATGCCGGACACCTTGACCTTGTCGCCGGGCTCGAAGGTCTCCACGGTCACCGTCTCGCCTGCGGTGAGGACGTGCGGCCCGCGGATCTCGACCAGCCGCCGGTGCGGCGCGACGCCCGCCTTCTTCAGGACGCCGAGTCTCGGCTTCGAGAGCTTCCGCTCCTCGACCTCGTCGAAGGCGAGCTGGACGGCGTCGTAGCCGTCGTCGTCCTGTGTCCGCACGGAGACGACCGGGCACGGCCCGGCCTGGATGACGGTCACGGGCGTGACGGCGCCGGTCTCCTCGTCGAAGACCTGCGTCATCCCGAGCTTTCTCCCCACGATCCCCTTCAACGCGCTCCGCTCCCTACAACTTGATCTCGATGTCGACGCCGGCCGGCAGGTCGAGCCGCATAAGCGAGTCGACCGTCTTCGGCGTCGGGCTGTGGATGTCGATCAGCCGCTTGTGCGTCCGGATCTCGAAGTGCTCCCGCGAGTCCTTGTCCTTGAACGGGCTGCGGATCACGGTGTAGACGTTCTTCTCCGTCGGCAGCGGCACGGGCCCGGTGATGGTCGCGCCGGTGCGGGTCGCCGTCTCGACGATCGACGCCGCCGAGCGGTCGAGCGCCTGATGGTCGTACCCCTTCAGGCGGATTCGGATCTTCGACTGCGGCACCGGCGCTTCCCTTTCTTCTCTCGGTCGCTTCCTACTTGACGATCTCGGTGACGACGCCCGCACCCACGGTGCGACCGCCCTCGCGGATTGCGAACCGAAGACCCTGATCCATCGCGATCGGCTGGATCAGCTCGATCTCCATGTTCGTGTTGTCGCCCGGCATGACCATCTCCTGGCCCTCCGGGAGCTTGATCGAGCCGGTCACGTCCGTCGTCCGGAAGTAGAACTGCGGCCGGTAGCCGTTGAAGAACGGCGTGTGGCGGCCACCCTCGTCCTTGGACAGGACGTAGACCTCGGCCTTGAAGTGCGTGTGCGGGGTGATCGACCGCGGCTTCGCGACGACCTGGCCGCGCTCGACATCCTCGCGCTTCGTCCCGCGCAGCAGGACGCCGGCGTTGTCGCCCGCCTGGGCGAAGTCGAGCGTCTTGTTGAACATCTCGAGCCCGGTGACGACGGTCTTCTGCGTCTCCTCGCGGATGCCGATGATCTCGACCTCCTCGCCCGAGTTGATCTGGCCCTGCTCGATCCGGCCCGTGACGACGGTGCCGCGGCCCGTGATCGTGAAGACGTCCTCGATCGGCATCAGGAACGGCTTGTCGGTGTCGCGGACCGGCTCCGGGATGTAGGAGTCGACCGCCTCCATCAGCTCGAGGATCTTCTTCGAGTGCTCCTCGTCGCCCTCGAGCGCCTTGAGCGCCGAGCCGGCGATGACCGGGATCTCGTCACCCGGGAACTCGTAGGCGGAGAGCAGCTCGCGCACCTCCATCTCCACGAGCTCGAGCAACTCGGGGTCGTCGACCATGTCGGACTTGTTCAGGAAGACCACGATCGAGGGCACCTCGACCTGGCGCGCCAGGAGGATGTGCTCCCGCGTCTGCGGCATCGGGCCGTCGGCGGCCGACACGACGAGGATCGCACCGTCCATCTGGGCGGCGCCCGTGATCATGTTCTTGATGTAGTCGGCGTGACCCGGGCAGTCGACGTGGGCGTAGTGACGGTTCGCCGTCTCGTACTCCACGTGCGACGTGTTGATCGTGATGCCGCGCTGGCGCTCCTCGGGCGCGTTGTCGATCGAGTCGAACGACCGGACCTGCGTGTCGCCCCCGCCCTGCTCGGCGAGCACCTTCGTGATCGCAGCGGTCAGGGTCGTCTTGCCGTGGTCGATGTGACCGATCGTGCCGACGTTGACGTGCGGCTTCGTGCGCTCGAACTTCTGCTTGGCCATTCCTTCCTTTCCTTCCTCTAGGTCTGCGAGTCGACGAGCTCGCCGGCGATCGACTGAGGGACTTCCTCGTATCGCTCGAATTGCATGGTGAAGGTCGCCCGGCCCTGCGTCGTCGAGCGCAGGTCGGTCGCGTAGCCGAACATGGCGGCAAGCGGCACGCGGGCCTTGATGACCTGCGCGTTGCCCCTCGGCTCCAGATTCTCGATGCGCCCGCGGCGCGAGTTGAGGTCGCCCATGACGTCGCCGAGGTACTCCTCCGGCGTGACGACCTCGACGGCCATCACGGGCTCGAGCAGCTTCGGCTTCGCCCGCTTCATCGCCTCCTTGAAGGCCATCGAGCCCGCGACCTTGAAGGCCATCTCGCTCGAGTCGACCTCGTGGAACGAGCCGTCGACGAGCTCGACGCGGATGTCCACGACCGGGTAGCCGGCCAGGATGCCCGACTCCATCGCCTCCTGGATCCCGAGGTCGACCGCGGGGATGAACTCGCGCGGGATCCGGCCGCCGACGATCTTGTCGATGAACTCGTAGCCCTCGCCCGGCTCGGCCGGCTCGAGGTTGATCACCGCATGGCCGAACTGGCCGCGGCCGCCCGTCTGGCGGACGAAGCGTCCCTCGACCTTCTGGACGGGGTTCGAGACCGTCTCGCGGTAGGCGACCTG
>DASSSO010000009.1:0-2258 GCA_035776735.1 Gaiellaceae bacterium
GGATTCGCGTTCACCCTGGGCCGGCTCGACGGCGGCGCCACGCTCGACGAGGTCTGCGCGCACGTAACAGAGCTCGACCGGGCGACGCCGCTGCCGGTCTCGGCAGACCTCGAGAACGGGTACGGCGCCGACCCGGAGAGCACGGCGCTCGCGATCCGCCGGTCGGCTGAGGCGGGCGCCGTCGGGGGGTCGATCGAGGACTACGACCCGGCCGGGCAGCTCTACGAGCTCCCGCAGGCGGTCGAGCGGGTCGCGGCCGCCGTCGAGGCGGCCCGTTCGCTCGACTTTCCCTTCTCGCTGGCCGCGCGGGCCGAGAACCACATCCGCGGCAACCCCGACCTCGACGACACGATCCGGCGCCTCCAGGCGTACGAGGCGGCGGGCGCCGACGTCCTCTACGCGCCAGGCCTCGCGACCGTGGACGAGATCCGTGCGGTCTGCGGCGCCGTCTCGAAGCCCGTCAACGTCCTCGCTCGCCCGGACCTCGGGTTCGCAGAGATCGCCGAGGCCGGCGCGCAGCGGGTCAGCCTGGGCGGCAGCCTCACCTGGACGGCGGTCGGCGCGGCGGCCGCGGCGGCCCGGGACATCGCCGAGCGCGGCGACTTCTCGTCGCTCGGCCCGGGCCTGCCGCTCGAGGACTGGCTCGCCTGAGCGCCGTTACGCGGCCGCGCCCGAGCTCTTCGCGAGCGTGTCGTCCAGGAAGCTGCCGATCGCGGACGGCGGCTGGGCACCGACGAAGCCGGACACCGGCTCCCCGTCCATGAAGACGGCGACGGTCGGGATGCTCTGAATGCCGTAGCGGGCGGCCAGCGCCCCCTCTGCGTCGATGTCGACCTTCGCGAGCTCGACCTTGCCGGCGCGCTTGCCGACCTCCGACTCGATCGCCGGGGCGAGCATGTGGCACGGCCCGCACCAGGCGGCCCAGAAGTCGACGACGACGGGCACTTCGCGCGAGCGCTCGATCACCTCGCGCTCGAAGGTCTCGGTAGTGACGTTCATCTCGTGATTCCTCCTCTTCAGGTTCCCTCGACGAGTGCGGTCAGCGCCGCGAGCTGGGCCTGCATCGAGCCGCAGACCTGCTCGCAGAGGCCGAGGACGCCCTCGTCGACGATCCGGTAGTAGACGCGGTTGCCGTCCTTGCGCCGGGCGACGATGCCGACGCCGGCAAGGACGGCGAGGTGCTTGGAGACGTTCTGCTGCGTCGCGCCCAGCTCCTCGGCGAGCTCGTTGACGCTCTGCTCGCCGTCGCGTAGACGGTCGAGCAGGCGAACGCGCATCGGCTCGGCGATCGCCCGGAAACGGCCGGCGATCAGCTCGGCGAGCTCCTCGGGCAGTGGGTGAGGCAGCATTCGTCTTCCTCTCTACAACTAACTGCTTGTATAGTACGCATCAAATCCGAGTTCCGCAAATCGAAAGGAGACCCTCCGCGTGGCCGTTCTCGAAGCTCCCGCCGCACCGCCCGCCACCGTCGATCCGCCCACCGTGGGCCCTGTCGGCCGCCTCGGCGGCTGGGCGGCCGACCACCTTCGTCTCGTCGCGCTCGCCTGGGGCGTCGTCGCCGTAGCGCTCGCCGTCTTCGCGCCGCAGGTCGAGACCGCCCTCTCCGGTGCGGGCTGGCAGGCGAACGGGTCGGAGTCGGTACAGGCGCGGACGCTGATCGAGGAGGGCTTCGGCGGCCTCTCCAGCTCGGCACCGATGGTCGTCCTCCACTCCCCCACGCTGACCGCCGACTCGCCCGCCTTCCGGGCAAGCGTCGATCGGGTGGAGGGAATCCTGCGCGCAGACGAGCGGATCGCCACAGTGGTCCCGCCGCGCCCCGGCTCCACGGTGTCCGCCGACGGCCACACCGCGATCGTCGTCGCCGGCGCACGCGGCAACCCGACCGAGATGGTGGATGCGGCCGACGACCTGAAGCCCAGGCTGGACGAGGCGGCCTCCGGAGACCTGACCGTGAGCCTGACCGGCGCCTCCGGCATGTGGAGCGACTTCAACGAGGCGAACCGCTCGGCGATGATGAAGTCGGAGCTCGTCTCCTGGCCGGTGACGCTCGCGATCCTCGTCGTCGCCTTCGGGTCGCTGGTCGCGGCCGGGCTGCCGCTGCTGCTGACGATCCTCGGGCTCGTCGCCTCGGCCGGCCTCCTCGCGCTGCTCACGAACGGCTTCGACATCTCGATCTGGGCGATGAACTTCGCGCTCATGTTCGCGCTCGCGCTGGGGGTCGACTACGCGCTCTTCGTCGTCCACCGCTTCCGCGGCGC
>DASSSO010000048.1:0-5491 GCA_035776735.1 Gaiellaceae bacterium
CGAAGCGCCGGGAAGAGGATCACGTCCCGGATCGCGTCGCGTCCGGTCAGCACCATCGCGAGCCGGTCGATCCCCAGCCCGAGGCCGCCGGCGGGCGGCATCCCGTAGGCGAGCGCCTCGACGTAGTCGGGGTCGCCCTGCTCGCCGCCGACCTCGTCCGCCTGCTGCGCGAACCGCTCCGCCTGTTCGTCGGAGTCGTTGATCTCGCTGAAGGCGTTGCCGAGCTCCATCCCGCCGACGAAGTACTCGAACCGCTCGACGATCGTCGAATCGCCGTCGGTCGCGCGGGCGAAGGGCGAGAGCTCGAGCGGGTAGTCGTAGAGGATCGTCGGCTCGACGAGCGCCGGCTCGACGAACGCGCTCAGGGCGTGGTCGGCGAGCTGGGCCCAGCTCTTGTCCGCCGAGGTGTCGACGCCCCGCTCCTGGAGGCGCGCACGGAGCTCGTCGGCGTCGCGCGTCCAGAGACCCTCCCCCTCGAGCGCGTCGACGAGCTTGACCCGCGTCCACGGGCCGGCGAGGTCGACGTCGTGGCCGCGGAAGCTGACCCGGGTCGTGCCCAGCACGTCGTCCGCCACCTCTGGCACGAGCTGCTCGATCCGCTCCATCGTGTCGCGATAGTCGGCATAGGCCTCGTACCACTCGAGCATCGTGAACTCGGGGTTGTGCTTGTACGAGACGCTCTCGTTCCGGAAGTCCTTGGCGATCTCGTAGACCTTGTCGAGGCCGCCGACAAGCAGGCGCTTGAGGTAGAGCTCGTCCGCGATCCGGAGGTAGTAGTCCCGGTCGAGGTGCTTGTAGCGGGTGACGAACGGCTCGGCGAAGCCGCCGCCGTAGCGGGGCTGCAGCACCGGCGTCTCCACCTCGATGAACCCGGCCTCGTCGAGCCGGCGGCGGATCGCGGCCACCATCCGGGTGCGGATCTCGGCGTCGCGGCGCGACTCCTCGTTCACGAGCAGGTCGAGGTAGCGCTGCCGGTATCGCGTCTCGGTGTCCTGGACGCCGTGGAACGTGTCCGGCAGCGGCCGCTTGATCTTCGCAAGCAGCGTCAGCTCGTCGACGGCCAGGGAGGGCTCCCCGCGGCGGGTCTTCGCCGGCCGGCCCTCCGCCCCGACGATGTCGCCGAGGTCGAGGTCGACCTCCCCCGTCCGCTCCTGCGCGCACAGCAGCTGGATCCGGCCCGAGCGGTCGACGAGATCGAGGAAGACGAGCTTCCCCAGGTCCCGCCGGGCCATGACCCGGCCGGCGACGCGGCGTGTGTCGTTCGCCTCCTCGCCGGCCTCGAGCGGCCCCGCCTCGGCCCGCACGGAGGCGATCTCGACACGGTCCGGAAACCGCTTGGGCAGCGCGCTCATCCGCGCGAGCCTAACGACTCGGCCTGCGCGTCCCAGCGGTTTCCTGGGGCGGCCAGCGCCGACAGCTCCGGCGGAGCCCGGCTCCGCCGGGCGGGAGCCGGAGCGGCCAGGGAAGCGCTGGGCTAGCCCCAGATCAGCCAGCCGAGGAAGAGCCCGGCGACGAACGCGGCGGCTCCGGCGGCCACGGCGACGGACGGGACGCGCTCGGCGAGCGGCCGGCTCTCGCGCGCCTGCTCGCCGCTCGGCAGGCCCGCAGGGACATAGGGCGGCGCGTCGACCCCGAGCTGGCGGTACGCCGAGATCCAGACCTCCTCCGGCGGCGCTCCCAGATCGTCGAGCGCGCGCAGCGCCGCGCCCTGCCCCTCGTGCAGGAGGGCAATGAGCAGGTGCTGGGTGCCGATCGCGTGATGGCCGAGCGTGTCGGCCTCCTCGAGCGACATCTCGAGGATCCGCTTCAGGCGCGGCGTGAGCGGCAACTGGCCCGCGGGCGGCTCGTCCCGGCCACGTCCGACGTTCTCGGCCACCCACGCCCGGACCGCCTCGACGTCGATGCCGTGCGCGGCGAGCGTCGTCCCGGCCCGCCCCTTCTCGCGGAGGAGGCCGAGCAGGAGATGCTCGGTCCCGATGTAGCCGTGCCGCAGCGCGCGCGCCTCGTCCTGGCCGAGGACGACAACCTGCCGCGCGCCTTCCGTGAACCGCTCGAACACAGAACGAGCCTAGTGGCCGAAGGTGACGACCCAGCTCGATCCGCCAAGGAACGGGCTTTGCCCGTTCCGCCGCAAAGGCGTGCAGAGAACGACGCTAAACAACCGTCTGGCCGCGCGATCGCCAAGAGCGATCGCCCGGGTTCCTACGGTCGGCTACGCCGCCTTGATCTCCAGGATCTTGTACTTCAGGGGCTTGCCCTTGGGCGTCGTGACCTCGACGGTCTCGCCCTTCTTCTTGCCGAGGATCGCCTTGCCCACCGGCGACTCGTTGGAGAGCTTCTGCTCCAGCGGGTTGGCCTCGGCGGAGCCGACGATGTGGTACTCCACCGTCTCCTTGGCGGCGACGTCCCGAAGCCGGACCTTCGAGCCGACGCTGACGACGTCCTTGGAGATCTCCTTCTTGTCGATCACCCGGGCGGCGAGCAGCCGCTCCTCGAGCTGGGCGATCCGGTGCTCGAGCATGGCCTGCTCGGTCTTTGCGTGGTCGTACTCGGCGTTCTCGCTGATGTCGCCGAACTCGCGCGCGATGCGGATGCGGTCGGCGATCTCCCGGCGCTTCTCGGTCGAGAGGTGCTCGATCTCGGCCTTCAGCTTTTTGTAACCCTCGGGAGTGAGGATCACTTCCTTCACGTCAATGGCCTCCTTGACCGAAAAAAACGCGCGGCCGAACGGGCCGTCGCGAAGCGGCGCATGGTAGCGACGGCGGAGGACGACGTCAACCATCTTGAGCTACCTTTTTCCCGCTCTGTGCAGGTGAATCTCCGGACACCGTGGCGGATCGGCCCCGTCGAGATCCCGACCCGCGTCGTGCTCGCCCCGATGGCGGGCGTCAGCGTGCAGGCATTTCGCCGCCAGGGCCGCCGCTACGGCGCCGGGCTCGTCTGCTCCGAGATGGTCAGCTGCGCCGGGCTCGAGCACCGCAACGAGCGCACCCTCGGGTATCTGCGGATCGCCGCCGACGAGCATCCGCTGGCGATCCAGATCTTCGGCGGGGACCCGTCGGCGATGGCCGAGGCTGCCCGGATGGTCGAGGCTGCGGGCGCCGACCTAGTCGACATCAACTTCGGCTGCCCGGTCAAGAAGGTGACGAAGACCGGCGCCGGAGCGACCTGCCTCGCCGAGCCCGAGAGGGCGGCCGCGATCGTGAGCGCGGTGGCCGAGGCGGTCTCCGTGCCGGTGTCCGTGAAGATGCGCCGCGGCCTCGAGAACGGCTCGCGCGCCTGCCTCGAGCTCGGGCCCCGGCTCGTCGACGCCGGCGCCGCGACGCTCACGCTCCACCCGCGCTCCGCGAAGCAGATGTACACGGGCGAGGCCGACCACTCGCTGACCGCGGAGCTCGTCGAGCGCGTCGACGTCCCGGTGATCGCGTCCGGCGACGTCACGTCCAGGGCCCGCGCCCAGGCCGTCCTGGCCACGACCGGCGCCGCCGCCGTGATGGTCGGCCGGGCGGCGCAGGGCAACCCGTGGGCGATCCGGAAGATCGTCGGAGACTCGGACGAGGAGCCGACCCGCGAGGAGGTCGTCGCCGAACTCGTGCTCTTCATGCGCGAGACGGTGCGGGAGCTGGGTGAGCGAAAGGCGACCGGCTTCCTGAAGAAGTTCTACGGCTGGTACCTCGGCCGGGGCCGCTTCCCGCGGCCCTTCAAGCAGGAGCTCGTCGAGCTGGCGACGATCGCCGCGGTCGAGGAGCGGCTGTTCGCCGCCGCACCGGGCGCGCAATTCGTGCTCGCACGGCTGGAGCGGGAGCATCCGCGGCTCGAGGAGGTCGAGCTCGACCTCCCGATCTCGATTTACGGCGGCGGATAACGGGTAGAGCCACCTCGTCGCTCGAAAAAGGGGGCACGAGATGGCAACGGAAACAACCGACACCAGGGAGACGCGGGTCGACGAGAAGGTCGACGGCGCGAGGCCGGTCGAGACCCGCACGGAGCGCACGGCCGCCGACCCGTACGCTGGGATCCACGCCGCACGCGAGCGCTTCGGTGGGGTCGACATCCCCGCGAGCCTCGTCGGGATGCTGACCGCGCTCTCGACGGTGATCATCCTCGCCGGGCTCGTCGGCGCCGCGTTCGGCGTCGTCGGCTACCAGACCGGCCTGGAGGAGAACGCCGAGGACCTGTCGACGGGCAGCCTCATCGGCGGGATCGCGATCCTCTTCGTCGCCTACCTGATCGGAGGCTGGGCGGCCGGACGGATCGCGCGGTACGACGGCGCGCGAAACGGCTTCGCGACCGGCGTCTGGACGCTGATCTTCGCCGCGATCCTCGCGGCGCTCGGCGCCTGGGCCGGCGCGGAGTACGACGTGTTCGAGAACGTCGAGCTGCCGCAGTGGTTCGACGAGGACGCACTCACGACGACGGCGATCATCAGCGGGGTCGCGGCGATCGCGGCGATGTTCGTCGGCGGGATCGTCGGCGGCATGTGGGGCGGGCGGTACCACCGCCGCGCCGACACGACCATCGCCGACACGCGGACCGAGACGGTCCGCGCGGACGTCTAGCCGGTGGAGGCGGCCCAGGCCGCCTCTACCGATTCCTCTCCCAGAGGATCCTCAGGCCCTCGAGCGTCAGGAAGGGATCGACCGTCGTGATCGTCCGCGCGTGCGGCGCGATCAGGTCGGCGAGGCCGCCGGTCGCGATTGCGGGCGCCTCGGCGCCCAGCTCGCCGCGGATCCGGGTGACGATCTCGTCGACCTGCCCCGTAAAGCCGTAGACCAGCCCCGACTGGAGCGCCGACCCCGTCGTCTTGCCGATCACCGTCTCCGGCTCGGAGAAGTCCACCCGGAAGAGGCGCGCCGCCCGCGCGAAGAGCGCGTCCATCGAGACCTCGATCCCCGGGGCGAGCACGCCGCCGACGTACTCGCCCTCGGGCGAGACGACGTCGAAGTTCGTCGAGGTCCCGAAGTCGACGACGATCGCCGGCGCGCCGTACCGCTCGACCGCCGCGACGGCGTTCGCGATCCGGTCGGGTCCGACCTCGCGCGGGTCGTCGTACCTGATCGGGATGCCGGTCTTCGCCCCCGGCCCGACGACGAGGATCGGCGCCTGCGCCCAGCGCGCGGCGAAGTCCTCGTACGACGGGACGAGCGGCGGAACCGTCGAGCTGAGGCAGATCCCGTCGACCGCGTCGAGGTCGATCAGCCCGGCGAGGAGGACGCCGAGCTCGTCGCCGGTCCGGTTCCGCTCGGTCGCGACACGCCGGTGCTCGCCGAGTCGGCCGTCCTCGAACAGTCCGAGGACCGTCTGCGTGTTGCCCGCGTCGACCGCGAGAAGCAAGCGTGCGGAGTTAGTCCTCTTCGCCTCGGAGCGGGTCGCCGATCTTGTCCGCCAGCGCTTCCGCGGTGAGCTTCGGCTCCTCGCCCTCGCCGCGAAGCTCCTCCACCGTGACGTCGCTCGAGGTGTAGACCTCGGCGCGCGGGATCATCCGGGTCGG
>DASSSO010000147.1:0-11458 GCA_035776735.1 Gaiellaceae bacterium
CAGGCGGAGCGCAAAGAGCGCAGTGAGGGAGACCGCCTCGAGAGCGACCGTCGCCCCGCTGATGCTGCCGAGCTCGCGGACCACCTCCCACAGCTGAGGCAGGGGCTCCCGCGCGTCGATCGAGAGGCCGAGCAGCTTCCCGAGCTGGCCGATGACGAGGATGACTGCGACCCCGTGGATGTAACCGATGAGCACGGGGCGCGAGAAGTAGTCGGCGATCCAGCCCAGGCGGAGAACCCACGCCACGGCGAAGCAGACCGCGACGAGCAGCGCGAGCATCGCAGCGAGCTCGGCCGCGTCGGCGCTGCCGGCGACCGCCAGCGCCAGGATCGCCGTAGCGACGAGCGTCGAGATCGAACCCTCGGGGCCGACCACCAGCTGCCGCGACGATCCGAGCAACACGTAGGCGACGACGGGCAGCAGCAATGCGTAGAGGCCGTTCACGGGCGAGAGCCCGGCCACCTCCGCGTACGCCATCGCCGAGGGAACCGCCAGCGCGGCCACCGTCACCCCGGCCACGACGTCTCGGCGGGCGGTATGCACCCGGTACTTGGGTATCTCGCCCGCAACCGGGATCGTCCTAGTGAGCAGCGGCTCCTGGCTCGCCGTCTGGAACGCCGAACGCGTCCCGTACGCGGTCGGCGCCGATGGTTGCGGCGGCGAAGCGGGCGGTCTCGACTGGTCGTGCACGCCTAGGTTCTCTCGCCAGCGGTCGCGGGGAGGCGTACCTCGTTGAGCCGATTGCGGCGCTGCCGGCGGAGCTCGTCGTGAAGCGAGCTGTTGAGGATCGGTGCGGTCACGACGATCCACCCGACGAGGTAGGCGAAGAAGAGCATCGTCGCGACGACTCCGAGCCCGCCGTAGAGCGAGGTTGCCTTCTCGAGCTTGGGCAGGAGGAGGTAGACGAGCAGGCCATGCAGGACCTGAAAGCCGATTCCGACGAGGAATGCGCCTGGCAGGAGCGCCTTCCAAGAAGCGCCCCCGTGGGGGAGCTGACGAGACGTCCAGAGCCAGAGCGCCGCTAACGGCATGCTCATGAGCGCCAGCACTGGCAGTCCGACCAACAGCGACTCGTCGCGGTACCACCACGTGACGCAGATGACTGCCACGAATGCGAGGCAGACGCCGGTGAAGACGAGTGAGCTTCTCAGCAGCTTCGTCCGAGCGGGTGGGTCGTTCCACACGAGCCCATGGACGAGCTGCAGCGCTTTGGCACCGGTGTATCCCTCCCACAGGAGCAGCGGCAGGCCAACTGCGAGGAGCCACCACCAGTTGCTGTCGCCGGCGCGTGCCACGTCTCCGATGGCGTCGACGACCGCGGCAGGAAGACCGCCGCGAGCCACCGCGTCTTCGATGTCGTCGGCGTCACCGAGTCCAAGCACCCCGCCCAGGATGAGCCCGACCGGCAGAAGCCAGAGAAAGAGCCTGTAGGCCACCCCACCCGAGAGCACACTTGCCGCGACACGCCGGGTCCGTCGGGCTGCGCGGAACGGCACGGCGACCGACACGTGCTCGTCGCCCGCGCTCTTCGCGCGCTCGGTTTCGGTTCCAAGCCGCTCGCGCGCGCGCTCGAGGAGGCCCTTTTCGACTGCCCCATCTGCATCGGCGGAGCGGTTATCTCGGCGCGCAGCGGAATCCGGTGTCACCTCGCCCGACCCTCCATCTCGCCCGCGGCGACGGGCCGTGCTCGTCTGAAGGCGGTGATGAGGATGTAGACGCTCAGGGTCAAGACCCAGGCGGGGAACGCCAGCTCTATCCAGGCGAAGAAGCCGACCGCAAACAGGAGCGCGATCGCAATCGCGTACCCGGAGGCGATGAGCCATCGAGGCGCGAGCCTCGTGCGCAGCAGAATCGTCGAGGTGGCAATCGTGAAGATGGCTGCCATCCGCATCGCGTAAATCGTGAGCTCGAAGGCCGTGTGACGTCCGGTCTCCCAGGCGCCAGAGGACAGGAGGCTGTCAGCGTCATCTCCGGCGCTTGCGACGAGGCCCGCCGCAAGCGCGGAAGCAACGAAGAGCATGCTCACGAACAGCAACCCGCTGCCGAGGAAGACCGTTGCAAAGAACCGGTCCTCCGCTTCGCCGACACGGTCGCGCAGCACGCCGACGAACCAGAGAAACGCGATCCCTGCGAAGGGCACGAGACCGAGAGCGAAGAGCACCGCGTCGCGGCGTGAGCTGTCCGAGAGCCAGCGCCCCGCGTCGCTCGGATCCGCAGGGACCGCCGTGCGAACGGAGACGAGAGCGATCGTGAAGAGGACAGAGAAGGCGATGCCTGCGACGGCGGCCGACCTCGGTGTTCTGAGCGCCCGGGCGGCGGGCCCTGTCTCCGCCATCGCGCCTCGAGTGGGTTCTCGAATGCGCGCGCTTTGCTTGTCGACTCGGTCCTCCGTCATGTCGCTCGATGAACTCTCCAGGAAGTGCGGTGGTCGGGTGGCCACGCGGACCAGGAGCTCGAGTCGGTCGAGACTTCGATCTCCGGGCGGAGCGACGATCGACCGCAGACGTGAGAGGTCGACTGCCGCCCGGAGTCGGTCGAGCTAGATCCGCCGGCGGCGACCCGCCCTCCCGGGTGTGACTGCCGCGGCCACGACGGCGGTCTTCGCCACCGGCGAGGGGCCGGGCGAGACGGCCTTGGCGACGACTGCGGTCTTCGCCACTGGATGGCCGATCACTCCAACTCGTCCTACACGTCCTGGTCTGAGCGGCATGTCAGTCTCCTTGGGTCGTCGCTTCATCGGCCTCGATCGAGGCGATGATCGCTTGGATAGGAATGCGTCCGGTGGCGATCAGCTGGCCACCCGAACGGCGCGCCGCTGATGCGAATGGCGCGGCCCACAGGTTCTCCCAGATGAGCACGCCGGCCGTGCTTCCCGGGTCCATGGCGGCGGCGAGGTTCTCGACGTCCTCGGCTGCCAACAGCTCCGCCAGTTGCGCCTCCACTTCCTGGAGCGGTCCGAGGCCTTCGATGTCGGAGAGCTCCATCGCCTCGACGGTGCCGTCCTCGTCCTTGGTCAGGATCAAGACGTCGATGACGCGGATGGTTCCCGAGTCGACGAGAGCGATCAGCTCCTTGGCCATCTCGCCTGTGAAGTTGCTCGCTCCCGCCGGGAACTCAACGACCACGTAGTCGACAGGACCCAGCGTGTCCAGATCGGTGCCTTGAGGGGCGGGCTCGGTTATGACGTCGGTCATGAGACCTCCTGTTGCTGCGTAGACGACTAGGCGGGTACCGGTGCGCTTCTGTCGCCGACCATGTAGGCCACGAGCAGAGCGGCGGGGAAGAACAGCAGGCTAAAGAGGAAATAGCCGAAGAAGCTGTGACCCTTGCGGGCCGCAACCCGGGCGGGCCAGAAGGCGATTGCCACCCAAATGATCAAGAAGAGGATCGATCCAAGCCACCAGCCAAGCATTCTTTTGCCTCCGTCTGTAGGGTTCCGCCTCGCTCTAGGGACTATGGCCGCGACGGCGACGGATTCCGTCATACCGTTTGCATGAACTTTCTGGTCACGTGTCGCACAGCTCGAGCGCTTCCTCGACGTCGTAGCCGAGCGCCAGCGCGACCTTCGGCGCGCACCGGACGACCCGCGCAGCGCCGGTCACCGGCGTCACCGCGTCGAGGGTGGCAACGATCTCCTCGCTTGTCGCCCCGGCCGCGAGGGCGTGCGCGACCACGTGTTGGAAGGAGGAAGGGGCCGCGTCGACGGCGATGGTCGCTGCGACGCGCAGGAGCGCACCCGTCCGCTGGTCGATGACGGAGGTTACGAATGAGTTTCCTGTCACGGCGATCGCGTCGAGGAGCGCGTCGTCGTGTACGGCGAGCCGGCGGAGGTGCTCCTTGTATTCGTCCATGTCGACTGGACGTATCGGACCACGCGCAGGCTCCGCGCGCGTCATACCTCCTGGATGAGATTTGCCGGCGACGGGTAGAGCGAGCTCTCCAGGAGCCCGACCCCGACTGCGCGCTCGATCGCCTGGCTGCGCGATGAAGCACCAAGCTTGCGGTAGATCGAGACCGCCTCGGTCTTGGCGGTGTTGCGCGAGATGAACAGCCTGCTCGCGATCTCCGGGATCGTGAGATGGGTGGCGAGGTACGGCAGCAGCCGGAGCTCTGCCCGCGTCAGGCTCATCGCCCAGGCGCCGCCCGAACCGGCGGTGGCCGCCACGCGCTCGTGCAGCTCTCGCGCCTCCGCGACGAGAGAACCCAGATCCGGACGGAGCTCGAGCACGCGCTCCGTCTCGCTGAGGACCGTACGGGCGGGGCCCGCTTCGGCGAGTGCGAGGTGCGCGCGTGTCAGCTCGAGCCCGACCTGGACGGTCAGCCAGGGGATCCCGTGGTCGAGCTGCGGGCGCAGACGATGAGCGCGGGCCAGCGCGGCACGGGCGTCCTCCTGCCGCCCCTCGTGAAGCGCGACGCGCGCCGACGCCGCGTGCACGATCGCACTCGGTGCGTATTCACCAAGGCCCGTCTCTTCGACGAGCGCATGTGCAGCTCGTGCGTGCCGCCCGGCTTCGCCCCAGGCTCCACGCCGGGCCGCGAGGAGCGCGAGCTCGGCGTGCCCCACGTAGGCCGACTCCACGGAGCCGACGGACAGCGATCGCTCGACGGTCGTGGCGAGGCCCGCCCGGGCCTGGTCCGCCTCGTCGAGCAGCGCGAGCGCGACGCCTCGAATGAGCAGCGCGACGGCGGTCCAGGTGCTTTCGGGTGGGAATTGCTCGAGCGCGAGATTCGCATCGGCCAGGGCCTGCTCGACGCCGTCTCCCATCATGGCCGCCCGCAGGGTGGCGACCCACGGCTCGATCGTCGCGCTGCCGTCAGAGAGCGGAATCGCGGAGGTTGCGCCATCCGCGAGAGCGAGGAAGCGCTCGCAATCTGCAGGCCGCCCCGTCAGCACGTGGACCCAGGCCGCGTAGACTGCGAGCGCGGGGTACCG
The DNA here is from genome assembly GCA_035776735.1 of Gaiellaceae bacterium. Classification (GTDB taxonomy): domain Bacteria; phylum Actinomycetota; class Thermoleophilia; order Gaiellales; family Gaiellaceae; genus JACDAN01. Next base: position 4,934 of record DASSSO010000147.1, read on the forward strand.
CGCGAGTTCGTCGTCGTCGTCGAACCACGCGAGCCACTCCTCGAGGGTCTCCAGGCGGCCGTCGAAGTAGAGGGGCAGGGCCAGGGCGTCGAGGAGCTGGGCGACGGTATCCGTTTCGCCCGCGGCGTGGCCGTAGACGATCGCCTCCTCGATTAGCTCGTTGGCGATGCACCAGGCCATCGCGCGGGCGCTGAGCTCGCGCACGACCTGTGGCTCGCGCCGTTCGAGCTCGGTTCGCAGCAACTGGCGGAACAGGTGGTGGTAGCGGTACCACTCGCCGCGCCGGTCGAGGGGCACGACGAAGCCATTCGTGCGCTCGAGTGACTCGAGCGTGTGGGCGGAGCTCGTCGTCTGGAGCACGGCGTCGCACAAGCCGCCGCACATGCGATCGAGCACGGAGGTGTGCTCGAGAAAGCTCGCCTCGGCCGCCGGTAGCCGGTCGAGGAGCTCGACGCGGAAGTATTCGGCCACGAACCGGTCGTCGCCGGTGAAGGCCCCGACGCTCGTCGCGTCTTCTCCCCCGGCTCTCATCGAGAGCGCCGCCAGATAGAGACCCGCAGGCCAGCCTTCGGTTCGCTCTGTCAGCTCGGAGAGTTCGCTTGGCGCGAGCTCGACTCCCGCGGCCGCCAGTAGCAATTCGGCCTCCTGCTCGTTGAGGCGCAAGTCGGCGACGCCGATCTCTTCCGTCTGTCCCTGTGCGCGCCAGCGGGCAAGTGGCAGAGCCGGCTCTTCCCTGCTCGCGGCCGCGATTTGCGAGCCGGCCGGAATGAACTGCACGAGCTCGGCGAGCACGTCCAGACACGACGGATTCTCGACGGCATGCAGATCATCGAGCACCAGCACGAGCGGGCGCTCGCGTGCAGCCAGTGTGCGGCCGACACCGAGGACGCGCGTCGCCGAAGCTGATCCCCGCGGCCCAGACAGTGCGCTGAACACAACCCGCGGCAGCGGCTCGACCCGGTGAAGCGCGGCCGCGATGTAGCGGAGGAACACCAGGGCGTCGTCGTGCCGCCCGTCGAGTGAGACCCACGCGAACGGACGCTGATCAGCATCGGCCCACCGCGCGAGTAGCGTCGTCTTGCCGTAACCGGCCGGCGCGACCAGGGACACGAAAGGCGCCCTCTCCGTGCACAGCCGTGTGATCACGTCCGCCTTCGCCACCGTGCCCGGCCGCACGAACGGCGCCGAGAGCTTGGCCTCCACGAGATCGAAAGGAACGTCCATTACCGCCACTGGCCGAAATCCTGATGCCGGCCGCTCGAGTGCGCAACCCGCGACGGATGAGCCGAGGAGGTCGTGGCGACGGCCGACCACGGGCGAGCCGAGATCGCCGAGCTCGCGGCGAAGCTCCCGGCCCGGCCATCAGTCTCGGCGGGTGTGTGACCGAGCGACCCGAGGTGCCGAGCCGTTATGCGAGCGTCGGAGCGGGCGGCGGGATCGCTCCCGCCGCCCTACTCGTGGTTCTATTGGCGCGCCAGGTGGACGCGGAGCTCGGCTTCGTCGTCCTTGATCAGTTCGCCGCTGACGTCGACCGTGACGTGGTCGATCGTGCCGGTGAACGCGAACGGCGAGGGGTAGTCGGGGGTGACCGGCGAGCCGGGGTTGGCGCCGCAGGCCAGTGCGCCCGGGTTGATCGCGAAGGGGATCGTCACCGGTATCTCGGCCGCCCCGACGAGCTCGCCGTCGACGTAGAGCTGGCCGGTGCCCGGCGTTCCCTTCCCGGCGGCGAGGTCGGGCGGGCCGGTCGGCTCGAACTCGAACCGCAGCTCGTGCTTGCCGGGCGTGATCCCGTTCTCGGAGTGGACGCCGTAGAGGCCCCGTCCGACGTAGTTGTGGACCCAGTGCAGCTTCTCGTCCTTGATGTAGAGCGAGTAGCCGCCTGCCGCGGTGCCCTGGCAGAGCAGGACGCCTTCGGCGCCGGCGTCGGGGATCTCGACCTCGGCGGTGATGCTGTGCGGCCGGTTGAGCAGGCGTGGGCCCGCGAAGAACGGGATCGACTGCGTGCCCCCACGGAAGGTGTAGTGGTCGCGCGGCGGCGCGACGAGCGGCTTCTCGGCCACCATCCGCGCGAGGCCGCTGCCGTCGATCGGCAGCACGTCGTACTTGCCCGCTTCGACGTACCAGGTGCCGATCAGCTCGATCAGCTTGTCGCGGTGCTCCTCGGCGACGTTGTGGTTCTCGGCGAAGTCCTCGGCCACGTGGTAGAGCTCCCAACCGGTCGCGTCCAGCTCGACGAGCTTCTCGGCCGGGATCGCCTGGCCGAAGCCGACGCCTGCCTCGGTGAACGAGGGGCCGGGCCAGGGGCAGACCGCCCGCCAGCCGTCCTTGTAGATCGCCCGGGAGCCGAGCATCTCGAAGTACTGCGTCCTGCGCCTGCTCGTGGCGTTCGGGTCGTCGAAGGTGTGGGCGAAGCTGACCCCGTGCAGCGGCGCCTGGGTGACGCCGCGGATCTGCATCGGCGGCTCGATCCCGAGCGCGGCGAGCGCGGTCGGAACCATGTCGATCGCGTGTGCGTACTGCGTGCGCACTTCGCCCTTGGAGCCGATCCCCTTCGGCCAGCTGACGATGAAGGGGTCGCTGACCCCGCCGCGGTAGGTCTCCCGCTTCCAGCGCCGGAACGGGGTGTTGCCGGCGGACGTCCAGCCCCACGGGTAGTGGTTGAAATGGTTGGGGCCGCCGATCTCGTCGATCACCTTCAGGCTGTCCTCGACCGACTCCTGCGCGTTGTTGAAGAACTGCGCCTCGTTCGTCGTCCCGGTCGGACCACCCTCGGCGCTGGCGCCGTTGTCGGAGATCACCATCACCAGCGTGTTCTCGAGCAGGCCCTGCTGCTCGAGGAAATCGAGCAGCCGGCCGAGGTGGTGGTCGGTGTGGCTGAGGAAGCCGGCGAAGACCTCCATCATCCGGCTGTACAGCTTCCGGGCCGGCGCCGGCAGCGTCCCCCAGTCGGGAACGTCCGGGTCGTGGCGCGAGAGCTCCGCGTCGGCCGGGACGATCCCCAGCTCCTTCTGCCGCGCGAACACCTGCTCGCGGTAGGCGTCCCAGCCCTCGTCGAACTTGCCGGCGTACTTGTCGGCCCACTCCTTGGGCACGTGATGCGGTGCGTGCGTCGCCCCGAAGCACAGGTGCAGGTAGAACGGCTTGTCCGGATCGACCTGCCTGCTATCGGCGATGAACTCGATCGACTTGTCGACGAGATCCTCGCTCAGGTGGTAGCCCTCCTCCGGCGTTCGCGGCGGCTCGACCTGGTGGTTGTCGTACACGAGCTCCGGATACCACTGGCTCGTGTCGCCGCCGAGGAAGCCGTAGAAGCGCTCGAAGCCGCGGCCGAGCGGCCAGCGTGTGTACGGCCCCGCCGCCGTCTCCTCGTTCGACGGCGTCAGGTGCCACTTGCCGACCATGAACGTGTTGTAGCCCTGCTCGACGAGCATCTCCGACAGGAAGCCGTTCTCGAACGGCATCACGCCGTCGTAGCCGGGGTAGCCCGAAGCGAGCTCGGTGATGCAGGCCATCCCGTTCGCGTGGTGGTTCCGCCCGGTGACGATGCACGAGCGGCTCGGTGAGCAGAGCGCCGTCGTGTGCATGTTGGTGTACCTGAGACCCTGTGCCGCCAGCCGGTCGAAGTTCGGCGTCTCGATCGGGCTCCCGTAGCAACCGAGCTGGCCGAAGCCGGTGTCGTCCATCACGACGAAGAGCACGTTCGGCGCGGCGTCCCTCGCCCGCAGCTGCGCCGGCCACGCCGGGCTGGACTCGTCGGCCGTCCGTCCGATCACACCGGGGAACGGCTCCCCTTTCTTGTACTCGACAATCGGCATCTCGGCCTCTCTTTCCTCTCTATTCGCGGTCCGCGAGCACACGGGAGCGGCGCAGCGAGCGCTCGGGAAGAGCGAAGTGCCTCGACCACGATCGCCGCAGGTTCCTGCATCGTCTGACCGCGCTTGCCATTTCATCTGCAGCGTACGGATGGGGCGGCCGCCCCATCCTCGTACGGATTGGATGAAAATCGCCCGGTCCGTATGATGAGCCGGGGCCCGATCTACCGGATGCTGAACCTGTGGCACATCCCGCCCCTCGCACTGCGCACCTCACAGGCCCTCCGCACGGCGCTCGAACCATGAGTGCTGCCGCGATGGGACGCTTGGCGGTCGGGTCAGGGTGACGCTGCCAGCACCGTCCGCCTTCCATCTGCTGGCGAAGCCGACCGGCGCGGTCTGCAACCTCGACTGCTCCTACTGCTTCTTCCTCTCGAAGGAGATGCTCTACCCGGGCTCGCGCTTCCGGATGGCCGACGAGCTGCTCGAGGCCTACCTGCGGCAACTGATCGAGGCGCACGCGCGCGTTCCCGAGGTGACAATCGCCTGGCAGGGCGGCGAGCCGACGCTGATGGGGCTCGACTTCTTCCGCCGCTCCGTCGAGCTTGCGGAGAGCTACCTGCAGCCCGGCCAGCGCGCGGCCTACACGATCCAGACGAACGGGACGCTGATCGACGAGGAGTGGGCCGGGTTCTTCAGGGACCACGAGTTCTTGGTTGGCCTCTCGATCGACGGTCCGCGGGAGCTGCACGATGCCTACCGCGTGAACAAGGGCGGCAAGGGCTCCTTCGATCAGGTCATGCGCGGGCTCCGGCACCTCGGCGACGAGGGCGTCGAGTGGAACGCCCTGACGACCATCCACGCCGCGAACGGCGAGCACGGCCGCGAGGTCTACCGCTTCCTGCGCGACGAGTGCGGCGCCCGCTTCGTGCAGTTCATCCCGATCATCGAGCGGGTCGCTGAGGCCTCGGAGGACGGCACGGTCCCGTGGACATCCTGGCGGGATCGCCCGCTCTACGTCCAGGAGGGCCGGCGCGTCACCAGCCGGTCGGTGACCGCCGAGCAGTACGGCCGCTTCCTGATCGACGTCTTCGAGGAGTGGGTGCGCCGCGACGTGGGCGAGGTGTACGTGCAGATGTTCGACGTCGCGCTCGCAAATTGGGTCGGCGAGCCGCCCGGCCTCTGCATCCACTCGGAGACGTGCGGGCTGGCGCTTGCGCTCGAGCACACCGGCGACCTGTACTCGTGCGACCACTTCGTCGAGCCCAAGCACAAGCTCGGCAACATCCAGATGACGCACATGCTCGAGCTCGTCTCCTCGCCGCAGCAGCGGCAGTTCGGGCTCGACAAGCGCGAGACGCTGCCGCGCTACTGCCTCGAGTGCGACGTCCGCTTCGCCTGTCACGGCGGCTGCCCGAAGGATCGCTTCATCGAGACACCCGACGGCGACGCCGGCCTCAACTACCTGTGCCCCGGCTACAAGGACTTCTTCCACCATGTCGACGGGCCGATGCGCTACATGGCGGAACAACTTCGTCGCGGCGAGGCCCCGTCGGACATCGTCCGCATCTACGCCGAGGAAGACGCCCGCCGCGGACGGAACGATCCCTGCACCTGCCGCTCTGGACGCAAATGGAAACACTGCCACGGCGCCGCGCGGGCAGCCTGAGGGCGACCGAACGCCGGCGTTGTCATAGGGAAAGCGTGATCCCGACGACCCCTTCTCTGCTGGGAAGGGGTCAAGATCTCGCCCACTCGGGCAACGGAAGCTGCCCATTTACAGGACGTTTCTTGGTAGCCGCCTCGACCGCGCCTCCCGCAGGCGTGCCCGGAAGACGTCGCGAGACGTCGACGTGCGTCGCGCATACCATAGATGTGTCCGGAATGTGTCCGCGTGTTCAACATGCAGACAACAACAAAGTGCCGATTTGCAGGCACTTTATCTAAAGCCCTCTGACGGACTCGAACCGTCGACCCCCTCCTTACCATCAAGGTTCGGGGGCAACTGGTCGCAATCGACGGCAACGGTCTTGGCTTGTTACCGCCGTTTTCGGGGCCTGTTCATTTGCCACCGGTTGCCACTGGTTGCGCCCGCTAGGCTCCATAGACGCTCCATCCTCCCCGCGCAGATCCCTGATGAGAAGATGGATTTGGGAGGCGCTCGCCGCGACCCCTGCCTCCTCGTCGAGGCCGCGCACGCGAGTGAGAACAGAGAACCGGTACCTGCGACTGCAGAGAGGAGTTGACTGATGGCTGACGCACCGACCGACGTCTTCGTCGGCGGCTACACGGACGTCGACGCGGCGACGAGTGACTTCGAGGCGCTCGCCGCGCTCGTGCGGGACAAGAAGGTCGAGATCGAGGCGGCGATCCTCGTCACCCATGACGAGGACGGCACGGTCCACGTCCAGCAGACCGCGGATCACCGTGGGCGCAAGGGGGTGGAGTGGGGTGGCGCGGTTGGGCTCCTCGTGGGCCTAGCAGCGCCGCCACTCCTGGCCACGACGGCCGTGGGCGCTGCCGCCGGCGGGCTCGTCGGCAAGTTCGCCGACAAGCGCCTCGAGACGCAGATGCACGACAAGATCGGCGAGAACCTGCCCCCCGGGACGGCCGGGATCATCGCTGTCTTCGAGGACGACCAGCGACTCGCCGTCGAGCAGGCGCTCCCGGGCGCGCTCGCGAAGTCGATCGTCCAGACGGAGAAGGGAGGCAT
>DASSSO010000180.1:0-5557 GCA_035776735.1 Gaiellaceae bacterium
GGCGCGCGGCGCGTCTGGTCGGACTCGCGCGGCCGGATCTGGATCAGCGAGTGGAACGCGGGCCGGCTGGGCGTGTACGACCCGGCGAGGCGCCGCTGGGGCGAGTGGCGGCTGCCCGGCCCGAGCCCGCAGCCGTACGCGGTCTACGTCGACAACCGCGACATCGTCTGGCTCACCGACTTCGGCGCGAACGCCATCGTCCGGTTCGACCCGCGCACGCAGCGGTTCACGCAGGTCAGGTTGCCGAGCTCGCCGGCGAACGTCAGGCAGCTCCTCGGCCGCCCGGGCGAGCTCTGGGGCGCCGAGTCGGGCGTGGACAAGCTCGTCGTCGTACGTCCGCGTTAACGCCCCGTTGTCATCTCGTCCGGTGTCTTCCCCCGGACACCCAAACGGCGGCATACTTGAGAGCCATGGCCGTGACGGAACGCACCAGCGGGGTTCGGACGTTTCTCATCGCCGACATTCGCGGGTACTCGCGCTATACCGAGGAGTGCGGCGACGAGGCTGCTGCGGCGCTCTCCGCGAAGTTCGCGCGGATCGTGAACGAGGACGTGGAGGCGCACGACGGCGAGCTCGTGGAGACCCGCGGAGACGAGGCACTCGTGGTCTTCACATCCGCGCGCCAGGCGATCCGCGCGGCCGTCGACCTGCAGGCGGCGTTCCAGGAGGTCGCCGAAGAGCTCGATATTCCGCTTCGGGTCGGCATCGGCATCGACTCCGGCGAGGCGGTGCAGCTCGAGGATGGAACCTTCCGCGGCGCGGCGCTCAACGTCGCCGCGCGCCTGTGCGGGCGGGCCTCGGGCGGCGAGGTGATCATCAGCGAGGGAACCTCGCGCCTCGCAGGTCGCCTCGGCGGACTGATCTACACCGACAGCGGGCGCGTCCGTCTGAAGAACATTGACGACCCGGTTCACATCTACAAGGTCTACTCGGAGCTCGACGCGCGGCCGGCGAGTCGCTGGACCGTCATGTTCTTCGGGAGAGAGCGGCGGGGGCTCAGCTGGAGGGTTGCCCTCCTCGTCACGTTGATCGCAGCCGCCACCGCGGTGGGCGTCGTGTACCTGACGGCCGGCGAAGGTGCCGAGCGCGGCGGGGCTGCCTCGCCGCTGCCGGGGCAGGCCGAGGAAATCGCCGCGACCGGGCTGGCCTCGATCGTCCCGGCGGAGATCTGGAAGGACTGTCACGTGCAGACCGTGCCCAGCCCCCGGGCGGACGAGACGGCGGCGTGCGTGCCCGCGGAGGGCATGCCGGACCGCTGGGAGATCTCGCGGTATCCGAACGGCGGCGCCCTCACCGCGGCCTACAGGAGCGAGTTCGGAAAGCGCGCGGACATCCAGCGCGACAGCGGCAGGTGCAACGCGTTCGTCTGGGGCGGCGAGAACGAGTGGCTGCACGGCCGGAACAAGCCGGGCGGCCGCGTCTTCTGCTACTTCGACGGCAACGACGCGGTGATCGTGTGGACGCACGAGCGCCTCGGCCAGCCGACGCACCTGGATATCCTGATCACCGCCCGGGAGGGCGGGAGCGACCACGCCGGCCTCACCCGCTGGTGGCGGCCGTGGCACCACGAGATCGGCAAGGCCGGGTAGCCCGGCCGGCTCGCAAGGCCTCTCTTCGCTACGGCTGATCCGCACAGGGAATCGGTACGCGCCCGGATTCCCCTGCGCGTCCTCGGAGGGAGCATCTAGAGCGGTCCGAGGAGGAGGGACGAGATGACCGAGACCCAACAGGAGACGCGGCCCAGTCGTCGGGGCGCGCTGAACATCCCCGGCAAGTACCTGAGCCTGACGACCTACAGGCGGGACGGAACGCCCGTCTCGACGCCGGTCTGGTTCGTCGAGGAGAACGGGCGCCTGTTCGTCACGACCGCGGCCGACTCCTACAAGGCGAAGCGGCTGCGGCGGAACCCGGCCGCGATGGTCGCCCCCTGCACGGCGCGAGGCGAGCTGAAGGGCGAGCCGATTCCTGCCGAGGTCGAGTTCCTGCCCGAGTCCGAGCACGGCCGGGTCGATCGGTTGATGGTGGAGAAGTACCGCGTCGACAGGATCCTGATCCTGCCCGTCTACAAGCTCGTGATGAGGGTCCGTGGCAAGCCGGTGAGCCAGCCGGGCACCGGCGCGTATCTGGCGATCACGCCGACGTAGAGACGATGCGCCTGGCGCCGTGCGGCCGGGGGCAGACGTCACTCGATTCTCGTGTCGACGTAGACGGTCCAGTCGGCGACGTCCTAGATCTCGAAGACGCCGTTCTGGACGAACGGGTCGCCCCGCGGAAGGCATCGAGCTCCCCACGGTCGGCGTCGCCGCCGTGAACCGGACCAGCGCGGCCGCGCCGTCATTCCTGCAGCTTCGCGGGCCGGAGGTCGCGGTGGCCGCGGAAGCCGCCGGGACGCTCGACAGAGGGCTAGAGTCACGTGAAGTCTCGACAAGGAGGAAGTGATGGCACTCGCACGAGTCGTGACCTTCGACGGCGTGAGCAGCGACCGGATGGCGGAGATGCAACGCGAGCTGGAGGGAAGCGAGCGTCCAGCCGACGTTCCGGCCGAGGAGATCGTCGTCCTCCACGATCCGGACGCCGAGAAGTCACTCGTCGTCGTCTTCTTCGAGACGGAGGACGACTACCGTCGCGGCGACGAGGCCCTCAACGCGATGCCGGCCGGCGATACCCCCGGTCAGCGCACATCGGTCACGAAGTACCAGGTCGCGTTCCGCATGGCGGACTGAGAGCGCGCCGACCGCCTGTCGCGACCGCATCTGGCTCCCCGCCGCAATCTCATTTCGAAGCCGCGGCGTCGGGCTCGTCCCGCTCGGCAGAATCACAGAGTGATCAGCCGCGTTCTCTCGCCGGTGCTCGTCGGGCGGCAGCAGGAGCTCTCCCAGCTCGAGGACGGCCTGCTCGCGGCGAATCGGGGCGACGGCCGCTTCGTGCTGCTCGGCGGCGAGGCGGGGATCGGCAAGACGCGACTCGCCCGCGAGCTCGAGCGGCGCGCGCACAAGCTCGGAGGCGGCGTCCTGTGGGGAAGCTGCTCCGAGGTCGAGCTTCCGCTTCCCTACCTCCCGTTCGTCGAGGCGATTGGCTCACGGCTCGACGAGCAGGACGTCGACGCCCTCCGCGCCGAGCTCGGACCGATGGTGGCCGAGCTGGCGCAGGTCTTCCCCCAGCTCGGGGCGGGGCCGTCACAGGCGGACGCCGACCCGGCTCAGGCGAGGCTGCGGCTCTTCGAGTCCGTCGTGGCGCTGCTCGACGTGTGGGCCCGCACGGAGACGCTGCTCGTCGTCCTCGACGACCTCCACTGGGCCGACAGCTCCACCCGCGAGCTGCTCGAGTACGCGGCCCGGCGCCTCGCACACAGCCGCGTGATGCTCCTGGCGACCTACCGGAGCGACGAGCTCGACCGGCTCCATCCGCTCACGCGCGCCGTGCAGACCTGGCGGCGAAGCGGCCTCGCCGAGGTGGTCTCCGTCGAGGCGATGACGCCCGCCCAGGTCGCCGAGATGATCGCGGCGATCCTGGGCGCGGAGGAGGTCGGCACCGAGCTCGCCGAATTCGTCCACGAGCGCACCGAGGGGAACCCCTTCGTCCTCGAGGAGATGCTCAGGGAGGCGATCGACCGCGGCGAGGTCTTCCAGTCCTCGAGCGGCTGGGACCGGCGCCCGGTCGCGTCGTTCCAGCTTCCCGAGACCGTGCGCGAGACCGTGCTCCTCCGCCTCGGCCGCCTCGACGACAAGCACGTCGAGGTGCTCCGCGCCGCCGCGGTCCTCGGGCGCTCGTTCGACTACGGGCTCCTCGTCGAGGTGGCGGAGGCGGACGAGCGCTCCGTGCTCGAGGCACTCGAGTCCGCCGTGGCGCATCAGCTCCTCGACGAGGAGCCGGCGGCGCGCAACCGGTACAGCTGGCGCCATGCCCTGACCCAGGAGGCGATCGCCGGCGACACGGTCTTGCCGAGGCGGCTGCGGGCGCATTCCCGCGCCGCCGATGCCCTGCTCGCCTCTGGCGGCAGCCCCGTCGTCGTGGCCCGCCATTTGCTCGCCGCCGAGCGCGCCGGCGAGGCTCTCGAGGCCTGCCTGCGCGCAGCTGACGAGGCGGAGCGCGCGTCCGGGTTCGACGAAGCGAGCGGGCTGATCGAACGGGTTCTGCCCCAGGTCGAGGACCCCGTCGACCGCGCCCGGCTCCTGTACCGGATGGGCCGTCTTCGTTGGCTCAACGGGGAACCTAGGGCCGGGGAGCAGCTCCTGGTCGACGCGATCTGGCGACTCGACGAGGGCGGGCTCGAGCGCGAGGCCGCGCAGGCGCGGGTGCACCTCAGCCGCTGCTACTGGGAGCTCGACAGGCCCGACGAGGCGATGCAGGCAGTCGAGGAGGCGCGCGAGGCGCTGGAGCGAGAAGGCCCCTCGGCGGAGCTGGCGCTTGCGTACATCCGTATCTCAGGACTGCATTCCTTCGCGCTCGACAACGACCGCGGGCGTGCGGCGGCCGAGCGCGGCGTCGAGATCGCGGAGCAGGCGTCCGCAGACTTCGAGCGCGTGTGGGCGCTCTCGTTCGTCGCGCTCGCCGAATCCGGCTCCCGGGGATTCGAGCTCTTCGAGCGCGTCTACCAGGAGGCGATCGAGAAGCGCTACTCGATCGTCGCGGGGAACGCGACCTACAACGAGCTCTGGAGCCGCGTGCACAGCCTCGCCGGCGGGCTCGGGAAGACGGTGGAGAGGTGGGAGAAGATTCCGTTCACCGCCTGGGCGCTCGGCTTCGAGGTCTCGAAGAGCTGGGCCTACCTGGCGGAGGGTGCGCCGCGAAAGGCGCTCGAGCAGGGACGGCTTGCGGCCGTCCGGCATCAGAGCCAGGGCAATCCGAAGTTCGAGTGGCGCGGGCACCTCGCCGCGACGGAGGCGCTCCTCGAGCTCGGGCGGTTCGACGAAGCCGCCGTGGAGCTTCCCCCGCCGTCGCCCGGCGCCGAGCTGCAGGACGTTGTATACGACACGCCGGCGCGGCTGGGGCTCGCGCTGGTCCTCGGCCGGAGGGACGAGGCTGCGGAGCTCGGCCGCCGAGCCTCGAGCCATGACAGTTTCCTCCTCACGCGTGGCACGGTCGCGCTGGCCGTCGAAGGCCTGCTCGCCGGAGGTGCGGTGGACGAGGCCGAGGCGGTCCTCGAACGGGCGAAGCGGGCGCCTGTCGACGTGGGCGAGGCCGGCCTCGAGCTCGCCGAGGGCCGAGTCTTGCTCGCACGCGGGCAGCCCGAGGAGGCTCGTCCCCTCGCCGTGCGGGCACTGGACTCGTTTCGGGCGGCCGGGCTCCGGCTCTGGGCATGGCGCGCCGCGGCGCTCGCCGCGGAGGCAGCGGCCGAGTCCGGCGACCCCCAGGCTGCGCGCGGCGTGCTCGCGGAGTGCGTCGCCGAGGCTCACCGTGCCGGCGCGGTCCGGGCCCGGGACGCGGCGCTCGCCGTGGCCGGGCGCTTCGGCCTCGACGTCCCGCTGCCCGAGGACGAGCCCGACGCCGATGTCACCGCCCCGGGCGTGCTGCCGGCGGGCGAGCGGCTGGTGACGTCGATGTTCGCGGACGTCCG
>DASSSO010000031.1:0-2118 GCA_035776735.1 Gaiellaceae bacterium
CAGCTCCCACGCCTCCCGCTCGAGCTCGGCCGTCAGCGCCTCGATGAAGTACGAGCCGCCGAACGGATCGGCCGTGTCGGTGCCGCCCGCCTCGTGCGCCAGGATCTGCTGCGTCCGGAGCGCGAGCTTCGCCGAGCGCTCCGTCGGCAGCGCCAGCGCCTCGTCGAAGCCGTTCGTGTGGATCGACTGCGCGCCGCCGGCGACAGCCGAGAGCGCCTGCACCGCGATCCGGACGATGTTGTTCTCCGGCTGCTGCGCCGTCAGCGTCGACCCGCCCGTCTGGGCGTGGAACCGGAGCGCCATCGCCTTCGGGTTCGTCGCACCGAAGCGCTCGCGCATGATCCGCGCCCACAGCCGCCGGGCCGCGCGGAACTTCGCGATCTCCTGGAAGAAGTGGTTGTGCGCATTAAAAAAGAACGAGAGCCGCTCGCCGAACTCGTCCGGCGAGAGCCCCGCGTCCACGGCCGCCTGCGCGTAGGCGATCCCGTTCGCGAGCGTGAACGCGAGCTCCTGCACCGCCGTCGACCCCGCCTCGCGGATGTGGTAGCCGGAGATGGAGATCGTGTTGAAGTGCGGTAGCCGCTCCGCGCAGTACCCGAACACGTCGGTCGTGATCCGCATCGTCGGCCGCGGCGGGTAGATGTAGTTGCCGCGCGCGCAGTACTCCTTGAGGACGTCGTTCTGGACCGTCCCGCGCAGCCGGTCACCGGCGACGCCCTGATCCTCCGCCACCAGCTCGTACAGGAGGAGGAGCAGCGCGGCGGGCGCGTTGATCGTCATGGACGTCGAGACCTCGCCGAGCGGGATCCCGTCGAAGAGGAGCTCCATGTCGGCGATCGAGTCGATCGCGACGCCCGTGCGGCCAACCTCGCCGACCGCGCGCGAGTCGTCCGAGTCGTAGCCGAGCTGCGTCGGCAGGTCGAAGGCCACCGAGAGCCCCGTCTGCCCGCGCTCGAGGAGGTAGCGGAACCGGCTGTTCGTCTCCTCGGCGGAGCCGAAGCCGGCGTACTGGCGGATCGTCCACGGGCGGCCGCGGTACATGTCCGGGTACGGCCCGCGCGTGTAGGGGTACTCGCCGGGCAGCTCGAGCTCGAGCCCCTCGACGTCGTCCTCGGTGTAGACCGGCTTGATCTCGATCCCGGGCTCGGTCTCGCGTCCCTCCTCGGCGGTGGCCATGGAGGAATCGTACGTCGGCTTGCACAATTGAAAGTGATGCGGCGTGTCGTCCTGCTTGCGGCGCTGGCAGCGCTCGGTGTCCCGGCTCCTGCTTTCGGAGCCGACGTGGTGACGTTTTCGGCGCAGCCGCGCGTCGTCGCCTACGACGGGCTCGTGCGGCTCCACGGGTCGACGGTGCCGCTCTCCGAGGTCTTCCTCGTCCAGCGGCTCCAGACCGGCTGGACGGTGATCGCCCAGACCCGGGCCGGCACCGACGGCGCCTTCGTCTTCGAGCGGCGCGCGCGAACGCCGGGCGTCTACCAGGCGCGGACGCTCGGCGGCCAGTCGGCGGAGGCCGCGACCACCATCCGGCCGCGGCTGCGCGCGCGGCTGCGCGGCTCGATCCTCACCGGCCGGGTGCTTCCGGCGCGGGCCGGCGCCGTCGTCCTTCGCGCCCAGGGTCGGACCCGGCGGCTCAGGGTCGGATCGGCCGGAAGGTTCCGCGCGCGCCTGGGGCATCTCCGCGCCGGCCGGCATCTCGTCCAGGTGTCGGTGCGCCCGGCCGCCGGCTACGTCCGTGCCGCTCGGCGGTTCGCGTTCCGGATCCGCCGCCCGGCGCTCCGCCTGGGCTCACATGGCCCCGGCGTCCTCGTGCTGAAGCGTCGTCTCGCCGAGCTCGGCTACGCGCTGCCGTCGGTCGACTCCGGGTACGGCTGGGCGACCTACGAGGCGGTGCTCGCCTTCCAGAAGGTGCACGGACTGCCGCGGACCGGCGGCGTCGACCGCCGCTTCTGGCAGGTGCTGGGGCGGGCCTCCCGCCCGCGCCCGAGCGTCGGCCGGGGCGACTACCTCGAGGTCCGCAAGACGCAGCAGACGCTCTACGAGGTGCGCGACGGCAAGGTCGCCCGGGTCATCCACGTCTCGACCGGGGTGACCGGGAACACGCCGGTCGGCACCTGGCGG
>DASSSO010000034.1:0-8290 GCA_035776735.1 Gaiellaceae bacterium
GAAGACTTCTACACGTACCTCATCGACCACTCGGTCGAGCTGGTCGAGGGAGACCAGCACAAGCATCCGCCTCACGAGCAGCCGGCCCTGGCCGAGCAGGACGACTCGAACGCGAAGACGCCCAAGCTGGACCTGACGGTCGAGCCGTCGCTCGACTCGCTCCGGCTCTACCTGCGCGAGATCGGCAAGGTGCCGCTTCTGACGGCCGACCAGGAGATCTATCTCGCCAAACGCATCGAGCGCGGCGACATGTACGCGAAGACGCAGATGATCGAGGCGAACCTCCGTCTCGTCGTGTCGATCGCGAAGGGGTATCTCGGCCGCGGCCTCAGCTTCCTCGACCTGATCCAGGAGGGCTCCCTCGGCCTGATCCGCGCGGTCGAGAAGTTCGACTACCGCAAGGGGTTCAAGTTCTCGACGTACGCCACCTGGTGGATCCGGCAGGCGGTCACGCGGGCGATCGCCGACAAGGCACGCACGATCCGGATCCCGGTCCACATGGTCGAGAAGCTCAACAAGGTCGTCCACATCGAGCGCCAGCTCGTCCAGCGCCTCGGGCGCGAGCCGCAGCCGGAGGAGATCGCGCAGGAGCTCGAGATGACGACCGAGGAGGTCCGCGAGATCCTGCGGATGTCCCAGCTGCCGATCTCGCTGGAGAAGCCGATCGGCGAGGAGGAGGAGAGCGAGCTCGGGGACTTCGTCGAGGACGACAGCGCCGAGTCGCCGTTCGACACCGCCTCGCTGACGCTGCGCCGCGAGGACGTCCAGCGCGCGCTCGACTCGTTGCCCGACCGCGAGCGGAAGGTGATCGAGCTGCGCTACGGCCTGCTCGGGACGCAGCCTTTCACCCTCGAGGAGGTCGGCCGTGCGTTCGGGGTCACCCGCGAGCGGATCCGGCAGATCGAGAACAGCACGCTGAAACGTCTGGAGTCGCTGCCGGAGGCGCAGGGACTGCGCGACGCGGGACTCTAGGCGGCGTCCGCGCGCTGCCGCTCGTCCGTCCGCGAGCTGGGAACGATCAGCCGGCAGTGCGGGCAGACGAGTGCGTAGTCGGGTGCGGCCACGACCTCGACCGTAGCAGCGAGCGGGTCGGGGGCACGCTTCGTGAGCGGATCTACGGATTCCGCGCCGTAACCGTTGAAGGTACGGCCCAAAACGTCTATAAGCGGTTGACGATGGGGGTGGAGGGGAGCGCTGCGGCCGCGCAGGTCGCGACGGGGCCGATGGTGCGCCTGGAGGGCGTGCGCAAGCGGTTCGGCGACCATGTCGTCCTGGACGGCATCGACCTCACCGTCAACCAGCGCCAGGTCCTCGTCGTCATCGGTCCCAGCGGAAGCGGGAAGAGCACGCTGCTCCGCTGTATCAACCTGCTGGAGCCGATTCAGGAGGGACGGATCTTCCTCGAGGGCGAGGAGATCACCCGCAAGGGCGCGAACGCAAGCGCGATCCGCCAGCGAATCGGGATCGTCTTCCAGCAGTTCAACCTCTTCCCGCACATCAAGGCGCTCGACAACGTCACCCTCGCGGCGCGTCGGGTGAAGAGAGTGCCGAGGCGGAAGGCCGAGGAGCGGGGCCGGAAGCTCCTCGACAGGGTCGGCCTCGCGGACAAGGCAAACAGCTATCCGCACCAGCTCTCGGGCGGGCAGCAGCAGCGCGTCGCGATCGCACGGGCGCTGATGATGGAGCCGCACGTGATGCTCTTCGACGAGGTCACGTCGGCGCTCGACCCCGAGCTCGTCGGAGAGGTGCTCGTCGTCATGCGCGACCTCGCCCAGAGCGGGATGACCATGGTGGTGGTCACCCACGAGATGCACTTCGCCCGGGAGGTCGGCGACCACCTCGTCTTCATGGACGAGGGCCGCATCGTCGAGGAGGGGAGGCCGGAGGACGTCCTGACGAACCCGAGGGAGGAGCGCACGCGCCGGTTCCTCCGTCGAAGCCTGCAGTTGGCGCATTCACTGGAGGAGCTCACCGTCGGAGAAGGAGGGGTTGGATGAAAAGGTTCTTGATTGCGGGCGTCGTCGTGCTCTTCGCGGCCGCTGCGTTTGCGGCGCTGGGCGTCGCGGCACCGTGGAGCGGCTCGGCGAAGGCGAAGGCCGACGCGGCGACCAGGCTGCCGGCGCTTCCCTCGGAGGTGCGTGAGAGACGGCGATGGAGGATCGGCGTGAAATGCGATTTCCCGCCGTTCGGCTACATCAACCGGCAGCAGCAGATCGCCGGGTACGACGTCGACGTCGCTCGCCGGTTCGCCGAACTCGCGTTCGGTCGGCGCAATCGCGTGAGCCTGACGTGCGTGACGACGCCCACGCGCATCCCGGTGCTCCAGCAGAGCCGCGTGGACATCATCATCGCCACGCTCTCGTGGAGAGCCGACCGCGAGCAGGTGATCGACTACTCGTACCCGTATTTCAATGCGACCGGCCGGCTGCTCGTGCCGAACAACACGCCGATCCGGCGGCTCGCCGACCTGAACGGCCGCACGGTGACGACGACTCGCGGCTCGGTCTACGAGTCGTGGACGCGGAAATGCTTCCCGCGAGCCCGGCTCCTCCTGACGGACGGAGCGGTCGGCGCGCTGGAGACGCTGCGACGCGGCTCCGCGGACACGTTCATGTTCGACGACACCTTTCACCTGGGTGTCGCCGCCAACGACCCGAACCTGCGGATGACCGGCCACGTCTTCCTGAACATCCCATACGGGATCGGGATCAGGAAGGGCGAGCGGGCGATGAAGCGCTGGGTCGACGCCGCCGTCCTGCAGATGAAGCGCAGAGACGAGTTCTGGCGCATCTTCCAGCGGAACTCGCCGCGCCGATTCTGGGGCTTCTTCCGGAACCGGGTGCCGCGCCCTGGCACGAGGGAGAGGTATCCGCGCGGTACCGCCTCGAACCCGGCGCCGGCAGAGGCGTGCCCGCGGGCCGGGACCTGACCCGTTGCTCGGAGGACGGCCGGCGCGCCCGGCCGTCCTCCAACTCTCGCTGAACCTTGCTCCTCGCCGACTTCGACTGGACCTACATCTGGGAGCACCGCGCCCCGCTCTGGGAAGGTCTGAAGGTCACGCTCAAGCTGGCGGCGATTGGGATCGCCGGCGCCTTCGTCGTCGGCCTCCTGCTCGGAGCTGCGCGCGCCCACCGCATCCCGGTGATCAGCCAGCTCGCCGCAATTTACGTCGAGCTGATTCGCAACACGCCGATCCTCGTCCAGATCTTCCTCCTCGCCTACGGGCTCCCCCGGGCGTCGGAGGCGCTGCTCTGGGAGCCCTTCACGGTCGCGTGTGTCGCGTTGATCATCTGGGGCGGGGCGTTCAACACGGAGAACTTCCGTGCGGGGTTCGAGGCCGTGCCCTGGCGATACCGTGAGGCGGCGCTCGCGCTCGGCTTCGGAAGCATCAAGACCTTCCTGAACGTGACGTTGCCGATCGGCGGCCGAATCGCCCTGCCGTCGTCGATCAACACCTACATCTCGGTCTTCAAGAACACGGCGCTCATGACCGCGATCAGCGTCGAGGAGCTGACGAACGTCGCGCGCAGCTCGATCGACCTCGACTTCCGCACGTGGGAGATGATGGTGGTCCTCGCCGTCACCTACCTGACGCTCGTCTGGACGATGTCGGCGCTGATCAGACTGCTGGAGAAGCGGCTCGCCGTGCCGGAGACGCGTTGATGTGGGACGCGATCTTCTCCCGCCTCCCCGACTGGGTCGAGCCCGTCGTCGACTACATCATCCACACGGGGCTGAAGAACACCCTGATCATCGGCTCCGTGTCGGTCACGTTGAGCGTCGTCGTCGGTGTCGTCCTCGGGACCTTCTTGACGCTCCGCTTCCTGCCGCTCCAGGCGTTGATCCGGCTCTACATCGAGGTCTGGCGCGGGCTGCCGATCATCGTGACCATCTTCCTGCTCTTCTTCGCGCTGCCGACGCTGGCCGACGAGCTCAGCATCGAGGCGCTGCGGCTGAGCGAGATCAAGGCGGTGATCCTCGGCCTCTCTCTCTGGGGGAGCGCTCAGGTGGCCGAGGCGACTCGTGGAGCCGTCCAGTCGATCCCGCGTGAGCAGCACGAGGCGGCGTCGGCTCTCGGTTTCGGCTGGGTGGGACGCCACACGAGCGTGATCCTGCCGCAGGCGCTGAGACGACTGCTTCCGCCCGTCGTCAGCCTGGCCGTCGGCGTGCTGCAGAACAGCACGCTTGCTCAGATCCTCGGTGTGCCGGAGGTCCTCGAGACCGCCGAGCGCTCCACCGAGCGACTCGCCGTACCGGTCGTCGACCCGGTCACGCTGGAGATCGAGGGTGGCGACTCGCACGCCCTCGAGATCTACCTCTTCGTCTTCTTCCTCTTCTTCGTGATCTCGTTTCCGCTCACCCGGCTCGCGGCGTACCTCGAGCGGCGGCTCGCGCAGTAGCCGAGAGGACGCGCTTCACCGCCCGGGCGTGGAAGCCGGTCGGGAGGATCAGCGTCCGGTAGATCCGGCCGTGGAGGCCAGGGAAGGCCGCGTGCGTCGTGGCCCGGAGCCGGCTGTCCGCGAGGTCGAACGACCATCTGTACCGCGCGAAGCGGTGCTCGCCTTCGAGGACCAGCCGCCGGCCCGGCTCCTCCTCCGCGATCCGGAAGCCGGCGATCGGGTCCCGGTGGCGGACGCCGACCGCACTGGCGAAGAGCCGCGAGCCGCGGCTGCCGCCGAAGCTCCGGCGCAGCACCCGCCACAGCGCCTCCCAGACAGCGTCGGGCGCCGCCCGGATCTCGACCGAGTGCTCGTCGATGTACGGCAGCATCTCGTGATGATTACCGTGTGCTCGCCGTGAAGCGCGTTCGATCCCCGCTCTGGGGCATCGTCGCCGGTGCGGGCGCGGTCGCCGCGGTCACCGCGGTGATCGCCCTCGTCGACGAGTGGGTGCCGGTTCTCAGCCTGGGCGTCCTCTACGTGTTCGCCGTGCTGCCGATCGCGACGTTCTGGGGGCTCGCGTACGCGATCCCCGTCGCTGTCGCGAGCATGCTCGCGTTCAACTGGTTCTTCCTGCCGCCGGTGCACACGTTCACGCTCGCCGACCGGACGAACTGGTTCGCGCTCGCGGTCTACGTCGGCACCGCGGTCGTCGTCAGCCACCTCGCGGCCGGAGCCCGCCGGCGCGCCGAGGAGGCGGAACAGCGCGAGCGCGAGGCCGCGCTGCTCGCGGACGTCGCCTCCGAGCTCCTCCGCGGCAGGCCCTTGAAGGACGAGCTCCCTCGCATCGCCGAACGGACGGCGGCGCTGCTGGGAGTCTCGGAGGCGCGAATCGAGCTCGGCGCGAAGCAGGTGCCGACGGCGCGCGAGGCCCCGCATGCGCTCGAAGCAGGGGGCGCCGCCGTCGGCACGCTCTACACACCCATCGAGGAGGAGCCCGGCCTCGCCGTGCAGCGGCGCCTGCTCCCGCCCCTCGCCTCGCTCCTGGCCGTCGCCGCGGAGCGCGACCGGCTGGCCGGGGAGGCGTTCGAGGCCGAGGCGCTCCGTCGGAGCGACACGATCAAGACCGCGGTCATCCAGGCGGTCTCCCACGACCTCCGCACGCCGCTGGCGACGATCGAGGCGGCGCTGGACGGGCTCGAGAGCGGCGTCCTGCAGCTCGACGAGGCGGACCGGGAGGGACTGCTGGAGACGATCCGGTCCGAGCACGGCCGGCTGAAGCGGCTCGTCGACAACCTGCTCGACCTCTCGCGGCTGGAGGCCGGGGCGGCGACCCCCAACCAGGAGCTCTGGACCGCGGACGAGCTCGTCTCCGGGGCACTCGAGGAGATCGACGACGCCGGCCGGGTGCAGGTCAGCATTCCCGAGGCGTCGCCGCCGATCCGCGTCGACGCGATCCAGGTGCAGCGGATCCTCGCCAACCTGATCGACAACGCGCTCAAGTTCTCGCCGGCCGACGAGCCCGTGACCGTGCGCGTCAACGCGACCCGCAGCGAGCTCCTGATCCGCGTGATCGACCACGGACCGGGGGTTCCCGAGCAGGACGCGGAGCGGATCTTCCAGGCGTTTCACAGGCCGTCGGGTGCCGCCGACTCGCGCGGCGCCGGCCTCGGGCTCGCGATCGCGCGCGGCTTTGCGCGCGCCAACGGCGGCCGGGTGTGGGTGGAGTCGCGGCCGGGGCAGGGCGCCTCCTTCGCCGTCGCCTTCCCGATCGTCGAGGTGCCGGCCGAGGTGCGCACCTGAACGGCCGGCGAGTGCTCGTCGTCGACGACGAGCCGCAGTTCCTGCGGGCGCTCCAGACGAACTTGAGAGGCGCGGGCTACGACGTCGTGACGGCGACGACCGCGGCCGAGGCGCTCACGAGCGCGGGCCTCCATCCGCCCGAGGCGATCATCCTCGACCTCGTGCTTCCCGACGGCCGCGGGACCGACGTCGCCCGCGAGCTCCGCCAGTGGACGAAGGCCCCGATCATTGTCGTGTCCGCGGTCGGCGAGGAGGCCGAGAAGATCTCGGCGCTGGACGCAGGCGCGGACGACTACGTCACGAAGCCGTTCTCGATCGACGAGCTGCTCGCCCGCCTGCGCGCGGTGCTCCGACGCTCGAGCCCGCCCGGCGAGCCGCTGATCGAGGTCGGCGCGCTCCGGATCGACCTGGACAAGCACGCGGTCACCGTCGACGGGAAGAGCGTCCACCTCACACCGCACGAGTTCGACCTGCTCCGCTTGCTCGCGCAGAACGAGGGCAAGCTGATGACGCACAGCACCATCCTGAGAGAGGTGTGGGGTCCGGCGTACCAGCGGGAGTCGAGCTACCTCCACGTGTACGTCTCCCAGCTGCGCCGCAAGATCGAGCCCGACCCGGCCCGCCCGCGCTACATCCTGACCGAGCCCGGGGCCGGTTACCGGCTGGTCGATCCCCGGCCTTTAGACGCCCTTTAGCGCGGAAGCGCGAACCCTAAGACGGCGCTGAGGCGGCCCGGCCTACCGTCGGGTTCGTGATCGAGCTGCTCGGCATCTTCGTCAGCGCGGCGTGCTTCGCGTTCGCGTTCTTCCTCGTCTGGGCGCTCGCCCGCATCTAGATGTCTCTCGGCGACCTCATCGGCCTCGTCCTGTCGCTGCTCGTGTTCGCGTACCTCGTCTACGCCCTCCTCCGGGGTGAGCGGCTGTGAGCGGGCAGGGCATCGCGCAGATCGTCCTCTACGCCGTCCTCCTGACGGTCGCCGGCTACGCGCTCGGCGCGTACATGGCGCGCGTGTACGGCGACGGCTTCCGCGGGCTCGGGTTCGTCGCCGCCGGCGAGCGCGCCTTCCTTCGCCTCGTCGGCTCCGACGGGCGCGACCAGGACTGGAAGGGCTACGCGAAGACTTCGCTGATCTCGATGGCGTGCTTCGCCGTCGTCCTCTACGCGCTGCTCCGCCTGCAGGGAAGCCTGCCGCTGAACCCCGACGACATGGCCGGCGTCCTGCCACACATCTCGATGAACACGACTGCCAGCTTCGTCTCGAACACGAACTGGCAGTTCTACGGCGGCGAGACGACTATGTCGTACCTGAGCCAGATGGCCGGGCTCGCGGTGCAGAACTTCGTCTCCGCGGCGCTCGGCATGGCCGTCCTGGCCGCGGTCATCCGCGGCTTCGCGCGCCGGACGACGACCGGGATCGGCAACTTCTGGGTCGACCTCTACCGCTCGCTCTTCTACATCCTCCTGCCGCTCAGCTTCGTCCTGGCGGTGCTGCTGATCTCGCAGGGAGTCGTCCAGACCTTCGACGGCGCCGCGACGGCGACGACGCTCGAGGGCGGCGAGCAGCAGATCGCGCGCGGGCCGGCGGCCTCGCAGGTCGCGATCAAGCAGCTCGGGACGAACGGCGGCGGCTTCTACAACTCGAACTCCGCAGTCCCGTTCGAGAACGCGAACGGCTTCACGAACTTCCTGGAGCTGTTCGCGATCCTGCTCATCCCGGCGGCGCAGGTGTTCATGTTCGGGCGGATGGTCGGCGCCCGCAGGCAGGCGTGGCCGATCTACGGCGCGATGGTCGCGATGTTCGCGCTCGGGGTCGGGGTCTCCCTGCCCGCGGAGCAGCACGGCTCACAGGTGCTGCGCGAGTCGGGCGTGAACATCACTCAGGGCGACGGATCGAGCGGAGGGAACCTCTCGGACAAGGAGGTCCGGTACGGGATCGCCAACACCGCGCTCTGGGCGACGGCGACGACGAACGCCTCCAACGGGTCGGTCAACGGCGGCCACGACGCCTTCACCGCGGCCGGCGGCGCCGTCCCGATCGTGAACATGTTCACGGGCGAGGTGATCTTCGGCGGGGTCGGCTCCGGCCTCTACGGGATGTTCTTCTACGT
>DASSSO010000229.1:0-16152 GCA_035776735.1 Gaiellaceae bacterium
GAGCTCGAGAGCGCGCCCGGCGGCCCGACAACTGTGAGGGCGACACTGCCGCGCTGGCTTCCGCTGGCGGCGCAGTCCGCCTGAGCCAGGCTTTTCGCGTCGAGACCCACACGCTTGGGTAGAAGCACCCGCCCAGATGACGGAAGGCGGCTGCGAGAGCGCCGAGCATGCTCCGGCCATGGCGAGTTGGGACGACTCGGGTCCGCCGCTGGAGAACGTGGCGGCCAGACCGCCCGAATCGGAGGGGGGCTTGGCCACGGCCGTGGAAAGCGCTCGCCGCCTCCTGGAGCAGTTGCTCACGCAGCGGCCGGCCGACGACTGGTCACCCCTCCCAAAGCAGTAAGCAGGCGTCAGGAAGGTTGCGTTACTACCTCTTCGACGAGCAGGAACTACCCTTTCCGACTCGGTGGGACGCCCCGCGGCTCGGGATACTGAATGCAGCTATCCGATGAAGCTTGTGATCAGTCACCCCGAGCTGGCGACCGCCCTCGCCTCCGCCCTGAGCGACGCTGATTGCGTCGCGACGCGCATTGAGAGTGACACGCTCGAGGTGCTCGTACCGTGGCATCTGGACGGCGGCAACAGGGCGCAAGCCGCGGCGGAGCTGCTGTTCTTCGTCAAGGCCTGGGCGTCGAACCACCCGGCGTTCCGGGCGACGCTGATCGAAGCAGGCTAGAGCGCTACGCGGCGCCGCGGATCTGGTCCGCGCAGACTTTCAGGAACCAGATCGACGCGAGAAACGCGAACGTCAACACGGGGACGACCGTGCCGACCAGAAGCAGGATCGCGAGCGAGGGCGCAGCGGCGATGCCGAGCCCGAACGCGGCGGCTCCGACCTGGAGCAGGACGAGAGAGACGACGACTCGCAGAACCGCCCCTTTCATCGTCGCGGGCGCCGCGCCGGGCCAGCGGACATACGACCAGAGCGCGAGCGCAGCGGTCGCAAGCGTGAGTGTCATCAGTAGCTGGCCGGTCGTCATCTCGATCCGTTTCGTGCTCCGCTCGAGCGAGCGTAGCCGTTTCATCGGCCACGGGTTGGCCCGAGCTGAGCAGAAGCCGGGCGTGGCCGGCGTCGACTAGTGCCGGATGTCGATGCTGCGGCCCGCGGGCACGAAGCCCGTCTTGGCGGCTTGGGCAGCTGCTGCAAATACGGCCGGCACGGCAACCAGGGCCACACCAGCGGTGATCCTCGTCAGCGACCTACGACCCACCCGGTCGATCCACCGCCCGGTCACGTCGACGCGAAGAAGCTCAGCGCTTCCATCAGCACCGGTCCGAGCGTGACGATGAACATCGCCGGCAGGATCAGGGCGATCAGGGGGAAGAGGATCTTCGTCGGCGTCTTCTGTGCGCGCTCCTCCGCGCTCTGCCGACGCCGCTTTCGCATGTCGATCGCCAGGTCCCGCAGGATCGTTCCGATCGAGACGCCGAGGGATTCGCCCTGGACGAGCGCCTGCGTGAACGCGCGCGTCGCCGGGCTGTCGACGCGCAGAGAGAGGTTGCGCAGCGTCTCCTCCGGCGTCAGGCCGAGGCTCTGCTCGCGGAGCGCGAGCCGCAGCTCCTGGCCCAGCGGGCCCTCGATGCTGCGGGAGGCCAGCTGGAGGCCCGCCGCGAATCCGACGCCTCCCTCCACCGTGGTCACGAGCAGGTCGACGAGCTCCGGGACCTCGCGATCGATCTGCTCGAGCCGAAGACGGGCGCGACGCTGCACCCGGACGTAGGGCAGATACCAGCCCATCACCGTCATCAGCGCGCCCCCCAGGAGCAGCCGCGCGTCGAGCCGACCGGCGAGGGACATGAGGAACAGCAGCGCCGGTCCCAGCAGGGCGAAGAGGATGCGCGAGCCGACGAATGCGGCGACCGACGTTCCGTACATGCCGGCCGAATTGAGCAGTTCGCGCAGGCCGCGCTCGCCGGCCCGGAGGCGGTCGAACCGGGCGAGCGCCTGTTCGCCCGTCGCCTCCGCGAGGTCGCCGAAGCTCGCACGCAGGTCGACCGACTCCTCTGCGACTGCCTCCGAACGGAAGCCGTAGGCGCCGATCTGGTCCAGTGTCCGGCGTCGCTCGCTGCTCGCCAGGGCGAACGACCGCAGCATCAGCAAAGCCGACGCGGCGACGAGCGCGAGTCCGAGGATGAGAAACGGGGTCATTGGCAGCTCCTAGACGTCGATGTCGACGATGCGCTGGATGAGGACGGAACCGGCTGCCACCATCAACGCGGCCAGCGCGAGCGCCACTTGTCCGCCGCCGCTCGTGAAGAACCGCGCCATGACAGCCGGGTGGACGAGCCAGAGAAACGCCGTGAGAAAGACCGGGAGCGCCGTCAGGATCCAGCGGGCCATTCGGCCCTGGGCAGTGAGGGTCCGGACGAGCCGGCGGATCTCCGCCCGCTCGCGAATCGTGGCCACGACGGTGTCGAGGATCTCGGCCGAGTTGCCTCCCGAGGTCCGCTGAAGCTCGGCGAGGAGCGCAACCTGCTCGATGTCCCGGTTCGCCATTCGGCGCGCGAGCCGCCGGATGGCGTCCTCCGGCAGCACGCCGAGCTGGTCGTCCTGCAGCACGCGCGCCAGCTCGGAGCGTGCGGGCTCGGCGGCGTTGTCGACAACGACGCCGAGTGCGCCGTTGAAGCTGTAGCCGGCGCGCAGGGCCGACGCGAGGACCTGAAGGCTCCCCGGGAACTGCTCCGCGAACTCCGCCCGTACCGCGTTGACCTTCCGCCGCACGACCGTGCGAGCGACGAGAGGGGTCGCGAGCCCGAAGAGCGCCAGCAGCGGGGCCGAGAGCATGAGCGCGAGGAGCGTGATCGCGAAGGTTCCGGAGAGCGTGATCGCAACGACCCGCCGCGGCGACGCCGTCATCCTCGCGAGCTCGAGGTCACGCTCGAGCTGAGCCCACCAGCCGCTCGCGTAGCGGTTCCTGGTTGCGACTCGCACTGCAGCAGCCGCCGTCGCCTGGCCGGGGCGCGCGGAGGAAGTCCCGGGCGCGAACGTCTGTACACGGTCGACGACGGTGGATGTTGGCCGTCGCGCCAGCAGAAGCAGCAGCGCGCAGACGAGCAGCCCGAACAGCAGGCTGATCAGCAGAGGGGAGCTTCCCGAGAGCAGGAACCTCGACACGAGCGACCGGTGGTACGGAGGCAGCAGTGAGGGCGTCGGCGCCACGTAGGTGGTGGCGGCGCGGCCCGTGCCGGCGACCCGAACGCTGACCGTGACCTGCGACTTCGGGCGCGCGCCGGAGCGATACCGGATGAGGTATTCGCCGGCGAGCTGCGCACCGAGGGCCTCGTAGATCGGCTGAAGCTCAGCCGCCGAACGAGCCTCCGCGTAGGTGCCCCCGGTGCGATCGGCGATCGTCCGGAGTGTGGAGGCGTCGAACGCATGCGAGCGCAGGCCCACCGTGAAGACGCGCACTTGCTGTGCCTTCGCGGCCGCGATGACCTCGTCGAGCGGGAGCACGCTGCCCACCTCCTGACCGTCCGAGAGTAGGACGATCGACCCGGTGGAAACCCGCGCCTTACGCAGGAGTGTCAACGATCGCATCAGCGCCTCGTTGATGTGCGTGCCGTAGGCGATGCGCGGCGGCTCCGCGAGCGCCCTTCCGAGCGCGTCGTCGTCCCGAGTGGGGACGCGCAGTACCGAGATGCTGGTGTTGAACGCGACGATGCCCACTTCCTCAGCCCGTGCGCGATGCGACACGAAGGCCCGCGCGGCCCGGAGGGCCGCCGCCGCCGGAGCGCCGGTCATGCTCTCGCTGGAGTCCAGTGCAAGGACCACGCCGAAGCGAAGTCCGCTGCTGGCGAGCGGGTCGACGCGCAGGCCGCCGACCCGGACCCCGTTTTCCCGCACCTCGACGCTGCCGGCGCCGAGGTCGGTTGCCTCGGGAACACTCAGGACGTAGCCGCGTTCCGGAAAGGGAAGACGCGTGACGGGTGCGATCTTGACGGCCGGCTTGGCAGCGGCGGACGTGGCCGCAGCCGACGCGCTGGCCAGGACGAGCGTCGCCAGAAGGGCGATGAGCAGTGCGCGGGCCAGCCTCATCTGTCGCTCCCGTTGACGCGATCCTGCAGCGCCTGCGCGTTCGCACCGAAGATCGCGTTCGCGGCTCCGCCGAACAGGTCCACCGGCAGGTCGATCCCGTGGCGCTCGAACTTGCCGAGGAACCCGGGTCGCAGACCGGTGGGATGGAGCCTTCCGACGATTCGCCGCTGGGCGTCGAAATGCTCGATCCTGAACTCGAACAGCTTCTGAAGGGTGATGACCTCCCCCTCCATCCGCTGTACCTCGGAGATCTCGACGATGCGACGGGAGCCGTCGTCGAGACGGTCGAGCTGGATGACAAGCTCGAGCGCCGACGAGACATGGCTCCGGATTGCGCGGAGAGGCAGCTCGTATCCGGCCATCAGGACCATCGTCTCGAGGCGATTGAGCGCGTCCCGCGGCGAGTTCGCATGCACCGTCGAGAGCGAGCCTTCGTGGCCGGTGTTCATCGCCTGGAGCATGTCGAGCGCCTCCGCGCCGCGGACCTCGCCCACGATGATTCGATCGGGGCGCATGCGCAGCGCGTTCCGGACGAGGTCACGGATCGTGATCTCGCCTTCACCCTCGATGTTCTTCGGGCGTGACTCGAGGCGGATCACGTGCCGCTGGTCGAGCTGGAGCTCGGCCGCGTCTTCGATCGTGACGATCCGGTCGCTGTCGGGAATTGCCGCCGACAGCGCGTTCAGAAACGTCGTCTTGCCCGTCCCCGTGCCGCCCGAGACGAGGATGTTGAGCTGGGCGTGGATGCAGTTCTCCAGGAACGCCGCCGCCTCCTTCGAAACCGTCCCGATCTCGATCAGCTCAGAGAGCGCGAAGCGGTTCTGGGCGAACTTCCGGATGGTCAGCAGCGGCCCCGAGAGGGACAGCGGCGGGATGATCGCGTTGACGCGTGACCCGTCGGGCAGGCGTGCGTCGACCAGCGGCGACGACTCGTCGATCCGCCGCCCGACCTGGCCGACCATCTTCGTGATGATCCGGCGCAGGTGCGAGGCGTCCGCGAAGGTCAGCGGCGTCTCCGACAGTCGGCCGGCACGCTCGATCCAGATGTCCTTCGGGCCGTTGACCATGATCTCCGAGACGGACGGATCGGCCAGCAGGCGCTCGAGCGGGCCGTAGCCGAAGATGTCGTCGGCGATCTCGGCGCCGAGCCGCTGCCGGTCGTCCCGCGAAAGTCCGCTTTCCTGTGCGAGCTGCTCACGGATCTCGGACTCGACGCGGCTGCGAACGGCTCCGCCGTCCTCGACGTCGAACAGACGCGGCCCGAGCTCGCTGACGAGCGCGAGATGGATCCGGTTCTTCAGCTCCGCGAACGGGTCGCTTCCGTTGCCGTTCGACGCGGCGGCTGCTGTCGGAGAGGCTGCGATGCGCTCGTGCAGCTCCATCGCTAGCTCGCCTTCCGCAGCAGTCGGCGACGCCGACCGTTGCCGTTCGACGCGGCCTCAGCGGGGTGTGCCGTCGCCGAGAGATACCGCTCCGCGAGGAGTCCGTACGACCGTGCTGCCTTCGACTTCGGCTCGGCCACCACGATCGGCTGCCCGCTCGTCACTGCGCGCGGAATCGCCCGGTCGCTGCCGACCAAGATGTCGGGTGCCCGCCCGAGCAGCTCCTCGACGTCGGACGGCGTGATCCCGACGTCCGAATCGGCGCGGTTCAGGACGAGCGTGACCGCATTCGGGTCGTAGCCCATCTGCTCCAGCGTCTCGAGCCCGATCTTCGTGTCCTTCACCGAGAGCGCGTCCAGCATCCCGACGACGCAGAGATGTGAGGAGACGTCGACGGCCGCGATCACCTCGGCCGTGAACGCCGGGGGCGTGTCCACGAGGAGGAAGTCGAACCGCGAGCGCAGGATCTCGAAGACCTCGCGCAGGAACGGCGTGCCGATCGCAGCCGCCTGGTCCGGCCGGAGCGGCGCCAGCAGCGCTCGCGCACCGGACGCATGCTGCGAGAGGAACCCGTCGATCTTGTCCGCGTCGAGCGTCCCGCCCGAGACCGCGAGGTCGTAGATCGTCTTGGCCGGCTTCAGACCGAGCGCAAGGCCGACATCGCCGAACTGAAGGTCGAGGTCGACGAGGACCACCGACTTGCCCTCGAGTGCCAGGGCGACGGACAGGTTCGAGGAGGTGATCGTCTTGCCGGTCCCGCCCTTCGGGCCCAGAACCGTGATCATCGCTCCCTCGGCGGCACCGGCGACGGAACCGCGACGCCGTGCGAGCGCCTTCTCGAGCGCGAACCCCAGCTGCGCGGCCGACTCCGGCAGCTCGACCAGATCGTCAGCGCCGGCCTCGAACGCGCGCTGGAGAAACCCGTTCGCCGTCCCGCGGTAGAGCACGACGACCGGGCGGTCAGCCCGCTGCGCGCTCGCTGCTGCGATCACCTCGAGCGCCTGGTCGTGCGACTCCGAGCAGCCGACGACGACCAGATCGGCGCCCGGCGGGATCTCGCTGCCCGCCATGCCCGCATCCGCCAGCGAGACCGCGCGCACCGGCGTGCCGGTCGGCAGCGCCTCCCGAATCGCCTCTAGGCCGAGGCTCTCCTCGAGCGCGGCGTAGACGTGGAAGCCGCGGGCGTTCATCGCCGGCCACCGACCGACTTCAAGATCTGCACCGGCGGCACGCCGAGGAGCATGGTCTCGGTCGTGACGATGCCGCTCCTCGAGGGCTTCGCGCCGGAGCTCGGCCGCAGCGCAAGCCAGAGCTTGCCGTTGTCCGCGGCGAAGGCGAGCTGCGCTGCGTCGACGTCGTCGACGCGAAGGCTCACGTTTGTCGTGCCGGACCCGGACGCCTTCTCGCCGACCGCGAGGACCGCAACGTTGGCGAGGATCAGGCGCAGCATCGGCCGCGACTGCCCGCCGCTCGTCGGTTTCCCGTCGGCGCCGAGCGGGATCACGTTGAACCCGGCGTAGACGTCGACTCGGTTGCCCGGCTCGATCCCGTCGATGAGCCCGTGCGCCGAGTCGAGCGGCACCGAGATGACCCGCTGCCGGTCGGTCAGCTGCGCTGCGAGCGAGTCGCCCGCCGCACCGAAGTCGGCCGCCGTCAACTGGGCCGCGTCGAAGATCTCGCGGGTCGCCACCTTGTCGCGCAGCGTCGCGGGGTCGCTGATCGCGCCCTCCAGCAGCTGGCTCTCGCGGATCGTCGTCGCCGTGTAGAGGTTCTTCTCGGCGACGACGCTCCCAGCGGTGCCTTTGTGAATCGTCCCCTTCGCGACGAGCACGGTCACGAGCGCGCCCTGCGACTTGAGGCT
This sequence comes from Gaiellaceae bacterium, assembly GCA_035776735.1. Taxonomy (GTDB): domain Bacteria; phylum Actinomycetota; class Thermoleophilia; order Gaiellales; family Gaiellaceae; genus JACDAN01. The sequence goes on from DASSSO010000229.1 coordinate 7,280, forward strand.
TTCGCGGTAGCTGTTGAGGTACACGAGGATCGATGCCCCGGCGAGCAGCGCGACCAGCGCCGCTGCCAGCAACGTCCCTCTTCGCGTCGATACGAGTCTGCCAGCAAGTTCCATGGGATTCCCTCCTAACGGGTCAGTACTGGGACGCAAGGCGTCAGTGCGTCGCGGTTGCAGACGGCATCGCCGGCTCCGCGTGGATTGGGTGCTGCGTACTTGATGAAATGGCCGGCGATGTAGCCCTTGGGCACCGGATGCGCGCCCGGACAGGGGTCGCTGTTCCAGCCGACGACGTAGAAGGCGGCGAAGTCGATGACCGGCACGATGTCGTTGCCGGTTCCGGCGAAGGTCCCGAACGGCGTGATGATCAGCGGCACGATGCGCGGGTCGCCGACGCTGTAGTTCGGCCAGTTGATCGGCGCGGTGCACGAGTTTGAGCCGCCGAGAATCCGCTCCTTCAACCCGTGCTCGACCTGCCCGACCGCCCCACCCGTCTGGGTCTTGACGCATTCCCAGGGCTCGGGGAGCGACCAGAGCTCGTTGTATGCCGGGCAGGCGAGGCCGGGGTTGATCTTGTAGGCGGGGCCACAGCCCTGCTCGATCTCGTCAGCGAGGTTCGGGATCGCCGGGTCGCAGTCGATCGACTGGTTCTGGCTGCCGGTCACGCGCAGCTCGACCACCGGATCGCTCGCTTCCGACTGCACCTTGAGGCTGCCCGTGACCGCGATGCTGACGCCGAGCGTCGGCGTCGTTCCGGTCTGGAAGGAGTTGCTTCCCGACGAGGTGACGCCGCTCTCGAAGACCTGGACGCGCTGCAGCGGGCCCGAGCGCCCCGGCCCGGCGACGAACGCTCGCTGGACGGGGCCGAACGTTCCCTGCGCCTTGCAGGGATTGTTGTTCCTGTCGTTGCAGGTCAGGCCGTTCCATGTGCCGGACGTCTGCTGCCAGCTCCAGTGGAGGTCGACCGCGTGCGGGCCCTCGCCTGCGAAAGGCAGTCCGCCTGCGGCGGTCCAGGTGACGAGTCCGGCCGTGCCCCCCGGGGTGAGCTGGTGTGTGCCGGCGCCGTCGACGCTCGCCCAGACCTGGGCGGTCACTCCGGTGCCGGTGAGGGGATGCATCGCGCCGAGGTCGACCTCGGCCTGGATTCCCCCGCTGCAGTCCTCGGCCGCGAAGTACGCGTCCGGAAGACAGGATCCGGGCAGGAGCCAGGCGTTGCGGACGGCCGGCGCGGCGCCGTCGCTCCACCCGCGGATGTGGACGACGCCGTTCGACGAGCCGAGGTCGTAGCACTCCGTATAGAGCTGCCCGCAGGCCGCGTTCGGATCCGTCCCGCCGACGAGGCGAAGCCGCACTCCGACATGCGCGGAGTCGATCGCGACCGGGATTCCGGCCGGCGTGATCCAGAGCTGGTCGTTCCCGCTCGTCCCGGACTGCTCGAGTTGCACGGTGCCGAGAACCGCTCCCGTCACCTCGTTGACGAACGTCGCGAAGACGTAGGTGAAGCGAAGGTCGGGGACCGCGACCGGCAGCATGCCCTCCTGCACCTCGACGAGCTTCAGCTGGACGCGTGCGTGCGCATTGATCGCCCCGACGTCGGAGAGGCCCGGAATCTTGAAGAGAAGGGGCAGATTGGCTTCGCTCCCCTTCACGTCGAACATCAGGCTCGGCGTGTCGCAGGGAGGCTGCGTCTCGGTGTCGTCGGGCGGGACGGAGCCCGCCGCATAGGTCGCGCTCTGATAGCGGAGGCTGATCGTGCCCTTGTTCGCACCGCCGACCTGGCCGTTGTAGCTCGAGCCGCTCGCTCCGCCGAACCGCGCCGCCTCGTTCTGCATCGCGATGTTCGTGCCGGCCGGATCGGTGAAGCAGTCACCGAAGAGTGCGCCGCCGGCCAGCGCGGCCGCGTCGACCTGCAGCTGGAGGTGCCGCTTGTGGACCCACCAGTTGCCGATGTCGACGCTGAGCGCCAGGAAGAGCAAGATGACCGGCATCAGCATCGCGCCGAACACGAGGACGCCTCCGTCCTCGCGCGAAGTGAGCTCGGCGATTCCGCGGGTCGCACTCATGTGCAGGCTCCGCCGCCGGCGTAATCGGCAGGCTGCTCGAGCCGCATCGTGGCCGTGCCGCGGAGCGCGACCGTCGAGCCGATGAACGGCAGGCTGTAGTCGACCGCGACCTGCACCGTGACGGGGTCACCGACGTCCGACCCTTCGGGCAGGCACACGGCGATCGTGGCCGGGCTCGGGATCGACGTCGTGCCGCCGGTGCGCAGCTCGTCCGTCTCGAGACGGCCGCGGATGTACGTCTCGTACCCGGCGTCGGTGGTGAAGGTGTTGACCGCCGCCTTCCGGGCTCCCTCGCTCGCCACATGGTTCAGGTCGAGCCAGTAGTTCATGACCTTCCCGAAATGGAGGATCGCGATGATGATCAGGCAGAGCAGCGGGACGATCAGGGCGAACTCGACAGCCGACTGACCGTCCTCTCTGCCGAATCGCCCCTGCCGGCGGGAGCCCCGCTTTCGGAGCTCCCGCGTGGCGGAGCGGACGGCGGTTCGAGAGCGGTCGCCGGACACTCGTCCCAGGCGGAGCCCAAGCGGATCCACGCGACGATCCCAGAACCGTCCGAGCACCTGCGACCTACGGAACCATGGCGTCGAGCTCGGCTGCGACGCGATCGAGGAAATTGTCGATCCCGACACCGAGGACACCGAGGCCGATGGTCAGGCCGACGACGAGGAAGCCGATCACCATGGCGTACTCGGTCGCGCCCTGGCCCTCCTCGCGCTTCAGGCCGGTGAAGACCCGACCCAGCATGAGCGAAATCCGCTCGGACATTCCCTACCTCCCTTTCAACTCGCAGGCCGGATCGATCCCGGCGCTGCTTCGACTGACTCCATTCAGACGTGTCGCGCGCGCCGCTCCGCACCGCGAAGGGGTAGGTGGAACCACCCCTTCGGCTCACCTTCGTCACCGCCCCGCGGGCGACAATCGAGGCGTGGCGGACTACGTGGAGGTCACGCGCGCCGACGGCCAGATCGTCTGCCGTTGCCGAGTCGCCGTCTCGTTCGCCTCACGCTTTCGCGGCCTTATGGGCATGAGGCAGCTGCCGCCGGGGAGCGGTCTTCTACTGCCGGGAGCGAGCTCCGTGCACACGCACTTCATGCGCTTCCCGATCGACGTCGTCTTCCTCGATTCGGGATGGCGGATCGTCGCCTTGGTCACAGCGCTTCGGCCGTGGCGGCTGGCGGCCGCGAAGACCGCCGCGTCGGTGCTCGAGCTTGCCGGCGGCGAGTGCCACCGCCTCGGCATCGCCGAAGGCGACGTCCTCCGCGAAGTCGCCGTCTAACTCCGACCAGGGCCGACTAGGCCGAAGCCAGCGTCACGAGATCGTGCTCGTACGCATACCGAAGCGCCTCGGTCCGGCTGCTGATCCCGAGCTTGCGGTACACGTTGCGGAGGTGGAACTTCACCGTCTGCTCGCTCAGCCAGAGGCTGGCCGCGATCTGCTTGTTCGTGTGCCCGTGGCAAAGCTCCGCCAGCACGGCTACCTCCTTCGCGGACAGGCCTCCCGGCAAGCTCGTCGGCGTGCAGTCGCGCGCCACCATGGAGCCATGGATGACGGTCCCTTCGACGATCTGGCGGACGGCCCCGGGCAAGTCGTACGGGTTGACCGACTTGAGGATGTAGCCACTCGCGCCGCGCCGGAAGGCCGATTCGATCACCTGCGGATCGTCGACGGCCGAAAGCATGGCGACCTTCACCCGTGGGTGATGTTTCGCCAGTGCGGTCAGACACTCCAGGCCGTCGACGCCCGGCAGCTGGACGTCGAGCAGGACGAAATCGGCCTCGACCTGTCTCATCAGGGGAAGCAGGTCGTGTCCGTTCGCGACCTCACCGACCAGCTGGACGTCTTCGACCCCGTCGAACACCAGCCTGACCGCATCCCGCATCAGCGCATGGTCCTCCGCGAGGATCATCCTGATCGTGCCCATAGCAGCCGCATGCCTCCCGTGCTCCCGCCCCCACCGCAGGGGATGTCCTGATCTTGCGTCATTGCCGCGGACTTTCAGCCCCCCGAAAGGCTGGACCACGCCATCGCACGCCACGGCCGGGGCGTACGATGCCGGCATGGCGCGCTACCTCCACACGATGTACCGGATCACCGATCCTGAGCGCAGCCGGGGCTTCTACGAAGCGCTGGGCTTCGAGTTTCGGCGGGAGCTGCCCATCGTCCGTGACGGGGAGCTCGAGGCGACGAACTATTTCTTCGGAATGCCCGGTCAAGCGGAGGAGCTGGAGCTGACGTTCAATCACGACGGACGGACGTATGACCCGGGGACGGGCTACGGACACATCGCCGTGGGGGTCGAGGATCTCGACGGCACCCTGGCGCGCTTACGCGAGCACGGGATCCAACCGGAGCGTGAGCCTTACCGCGTTCGCGAGGGCGGTTCGCGACTGTGTTTCGTTCGAGACCCTGATCAGTACCGGGTCGAGCTGATCGAGCGCGCGGCGTAGCGCCGCGGAAGTGTCACGGGCTTGACGGTCCGTCCGTCGCCCGCTTGAACGACGACCACTCCCTGTCCGCCTAGCTTGGGTGTAGGAAACGGACGAAGGAGGAGTGATGTCAGAAGCAGTGGCCGATCGTTGGAGCCCGCCCCGGCGGCTTCATCTACGACCACTCCGTGAGTGGATCGTCGCGACGCACTGGGAGCGCCGCCGGAGGAATCCCGAGCTCGCGAAGGCGCTCGCGTTCGTCCGTCAGTACGCCGCCGAGGCCCGCAACCTCCTAGCCCTTCCCGAGCCGGACGCACCGCTGGCGACCCCAGAGGTGCGCGCACGGCTCGAGCACCTGCTCGACCGCGACCTGCGGAAGCTCTCGATCGACTCGGCGTGGGAGCTGGCGAACGAGCTCAAGCGCGAGCTGCTCCTCGTCGCCGACGTCTCGTACCTCTGGGCCCAGCTCGAGTACGAGCTGGAGCGCGACAAGAAGGGCAGCAAATGGCACCGGTGGAGCGACCATTTCCCACCCGCGAAGCTCCGTTCGCTGATCGCGGCGCGTGAGAGCGAGGGCGTCGACAGGGTCGTCCACGTCGACGCCGTTCGCTCGCTGAGGAAGCTCTACGAGCTCCGCGCCGAGGAGGGGCTCGAGCGGCGCGCCCGCGCCGCGCAGAAGTGCCGCTATCTCACCGCGCTGATTCCGTTCCTGCTCGTCTCGCTGGCGATGCTCTCGGCAAGCACGTACGAGGTCGGCCGGACCGGAATCTGGAAGGACATCGCGCTCGCCGCGAGCGCCGGCGCGCTCGGTGCGATCCTGAGCGGGATCTTCCGCGTTCGCGACCGCCTCGTGGAGCTGGACGACCTTCGCTCGTTCTGGCCTGCAATGCGGATCCAGCCGTTCATCGGCGCGACCGCGGGCCTGGTCACGCTCTACGTGCTCGAGAGCGGAGCGGTGGAGCTCGAGGCGGCCGGCTCACGGCCGTGGGCGGCCGTTGCGCTCTTGACCTTCGCCGCAGGGTTCTCGGAGCCGTTCTTCCTCGGGCTCGTCGAGCGCGTCGCCGTGATCCCGGACAAGCACCCGGCCGCAAGCGTTACGACCGGGGACTCGGGTCGGGCTACCGATTAGTGGTGCTCGGCGGCGTCCGCCTCGGCCTTCGTCCTGTGGACGGTGCCGGGCGCATGCTCGGGCGGCGCGTACGTCGTCACGAGCCGTAGCGGCTCGCCGCCGGTGTTGACGAAGTTGTGCAGCGTCCCCGCCGGGACGAACGTGTACTCGCCGGGGCGCACCGGGCTCGCCTCGCCCGCGAGGATCGCCTCGCCCTCGCCCTCGACGAAGAAGAGGATCTGGTCGCCGTCGTGCGTCTCCTCGCCGATCTCCTCGCCGGGCTGGAGGGTCATGACGACGAGCTGGGCGTGCTCGCCGGTCTCCAGCGTCTGCCGGAAGTACTCGTTCGCGCGGGCGGCGTCGATGTAGCTCGCCATTGGACGGGAGCTTACGCCAGCTAGCGCCAGTCGACCGAGACGACGTCCACCGGCCGCTCGAAGCCCTTGAAGGTCTCGGAGCGAGGCTCGGACAGACGAAGGGCGGCGCCGACCCCGTCCAGCGTGTCGCGGCTCACGAGGATCTCCCCCGCGCCCGCCGCCGCCCCGATCCGGGCCGCGACATGGACGGCCTCGCCGCCGTACTGGTTGAGGCCTCCGTCCTCGAACGCGCCGCCCGTGTGGGCGCCGATCCTGACGTCGGGGGCGACGATCTCGGCGTCGAGGGCCCGCTGGATCGCGATCGCGGCCTCGATCGCCGCCCTGGGAGACTCGAACGCGGCGAAGAAGCCGTCACCGGTCTGCGAGACCACTTCGCCGCCGTTCTCGGCGATGCAGCCCCGGAGGAGGTCGTTGTGCCTGGCGAGCAACCGCTTCCACTTCTCGTCTCCGAGCGTCTCGAGCAGACGGGTGGAGCCGACGATGTCGGTGAAGACGAACGTGCGCCGGGCGGGCTGCCGACCGAGCAGCTCCTTGCAGCGCTCCTCCTCGAGCTTCGCGCCGAGCCGCTCGAAGGCGGCGAGAGCGGCCTCGAGCTCGACGGTTGCCGAGTGCTCGTCGCCCTGGCGCCGGAAGGCGAGGCCGAGCAGCATCCGGGCCTGCGCCGTCTCGTAGGGCGCGCCGACGCTCTTCCACTCGTCCCGTGCGCGCCGCAGTGAGGCGAGCGCGCCCTCCGCGTCACCCTCGGCGAGCTTGATCCGGCCGGAGGCGACGTGCACCGTCGCGTCGAACGCGGGCGCGCGCCGGCCGCCGATCTTGTACGAGTCCACGATCTGCTCCATCTCGTCGGTCGCTCGGCGGGCGGTGGTCAGGTCGCCGGCCGCAACCGAGATCTCGACCTGCCCCGGTAGCCGGCGCAGACGGGTAAGAGGCTCCTCCACGTCCTGCAGGGTGCGCGTGATCCCGGAGACGGCCGCGTCGACCTTCCCCTCGGCGAGACGGAGGAGCGCGAGGCCGGGCTGGGGGTCGGCGCCGAGCTCGTTCGCCTTGGCGTACGCCTCCTGGGCGGCCGGGAGGTCGCCGAGCCGCCGACGGATCTCGCCGATCTCGTAGAACCCGCTCGCAGTGATGTGGCGCTCGAAGTCGTGCAGCTCCTCGCACGCGGCCACCGCCACTTTCTCGGCCCCGGCCAGGTCGCCTCGGAGACGCATGATCTCCGCGCGGTGGACTCGGCAGGCCCCCGGGAAGCCGGTGACGTCGAGGCCGTCGCACCAGCGGTTCGCGGCCTCGGTCCACTCGGCGGCACGCCGGAGGTCGCCGAGGTCGTTGCAGGCGCTGATCGTCACGCAGTAGACGATCGTGGTCGAGAAGGGATTCAGCGCACCGCTCACGGCGGCGGCGGTCCCCTCGTCGAGCAACGCGAGGCCCTCTTCGATCTCGCCGCTCTTCACCAGGGCCCGGCCCTTGCCGACGATCGCCAGCATCTGGAGGTCGCGGTCGCCGAAGCGTCCGGCGAGCTCGTAGGCCTCGTCGAACCTGGGGACAGCACCCTGGAAGTCGCCCTCCGCGTACAGGAGATTGATCCCGTGGATCAGCGACAGGAACCCGTGCTCGACGGAGGCGTCCTCGCCGTCGAGCAGCCGCTGCGCGGTCGCGAGCCAGCCGTGTGAGACGGCAAAGGCGCCGCGGCCGGACTCGTCCCACGAGAGCTGGAGCGCCACCCGGGCGGCGTCGACCGGCTGCTCCGCGGAGGCGTAGCCGGCGTGCGCTCGGCCGCGGAGTCTGATCGCCTCCTCGAGCCTGCCGGTCCACCAGGAGGCCTCGGCGAAGCGCTCGAGGTCCTCGGCTGCCAGCGTCTCCTCGCGGGCAGCTGCGTAGGCGTCGTAGGCCTCGCGCCACGCCTGGCGCGAGGCGGCGCCGCGGGCTGCTTGCAGGACGTCGACTGTCTCGGACACGATGAGCTCCCTCTCATTGTCACAGGAGCCGCCGCGGTCGGGAAGCGCGCGCCGCCGGCGAGCAGGCAAGCTTCGAGCGTGGACCCCTCGACGATCGCACTGTTCTGCGCGGCGGCGCTCGCGCTCGCCGTCGTGCCCGGCCCGGCCGTCCTCTACATCGTCGCGCAGAGCGTCGACCAGGGCCGTCTCGCCGGCCTCGTCTCGGCGCTGGGGATCGGCGTCGGCAGCCTCGTCCACGTCGTCGCCGCCACGATCGGCCTCTCCTCGCTGCTCGCGTCCTCGGCGACCGCCTTCACGATCGTGAAGTACGCGGGCGCCGCCTACCTCGTCGTCCTCGGGATCCGCCGCCTGCTCACGCGTGAGACGCTGGAGAACGACATCGCGCGGGCGCCGCGCGCGCGAAGGCGGCTTTTCGCCGACGGCGTCGTCGTCAACGTCCTGAACCCGAAGACCGCGCTCTTCTTCATCGCATTCCTCCCGCAGTTCGTCGACCCGGACGCCGGCGCCGCGACGCTCCAGATCTTCGCGCTCGGCCTGATCTTCACCGTCATCGCGCTCACGTCCGACTCGCTGTGGGCGCTTGCGGCCGGCACTGCGGGCGCCTGGCTGAAGCGCAGCCGCTGGTACCTCGGCGTGAAGCGCTGGATGACGGGCACGGTCTTCGTCGCGCTCGGCCTCTCCACGGCCCGCACGACGTGAGGCTCGTGGACGGCCATGGGGAGGACGAGCTCCCCGCCGTCCGCCGCCTCTTCGAGGAGTACGCGGCCTCGCTCGAGGTCGACCTCTCGTTCCAGGACTTCGAGCGCGAGCTGGCCGAGCTTCCCGGCGACTACGCGCCGCCCGCCGGCCGGCTCCTGCTGGCGCTCGAGGGCGAGGAGCCCGCCGGCTGCGTCGCGCTCCGACCGTACGAGCCCGGGGTCTGTGAGATGAAGCGCCTCTACGTCCG
>DASSSO010000033.1:0-85835 GCA_035776735.1 Gaiellaceae bacterium
GAAGAGTCCAAGCAACGCGGGATCGGAGTTCGCAAGACGGACCGAATCACGTCCCTTGTCACCTTCGGCCCAGTAGAGCATGCAACCCGCAAGGTGAAGCCGGTCGCCAATCCTGGCGCGTGTACGGCCTTCGACTTGGTAACCGCGGCGGCGGTCGCGGCCCAGGACTGCGTTCGCAGCGGCGCCGGCGCGTTGGCCGGGCGAGGTCGCACTCCGACGGTGAAGCTCGGCCAGTTGCTCCTCAGTCAGCCGGATGTCTCGCACCCACAGGCTGACCGACGAACGCGACACGCCCAGGTGGTGTTCGATCTCTCTTACCGACCAGCCGATGCGACGCAGTCGTCGCGCTTCGGCACGCTCCTTCGTTTTCATCGGCGACAACGATACGGGAGGTGCCGGACGAAAGCGGCCTATCGGAGTCGAACCGATGACTAGAGCTTGGAAGGCTCTCGTGATACCGCTTCACCAAGGCCGCGGTGTCTGACTAGCGTAGCGCCCGATCTCCCGCCCCGACCCGTACTCCTGGACCGTCCATCCCGAGGCGACGCTCGGCATCGCGGCGCTCGCGGTCGCATACGCCCTGGCGATCCGCGGCCGGCGGGCCGAAGGCTGGCGGATCGCCGCCTTCGCCGCCGGCTGCCTGCTTCTCCTCGTAACCGCCGTCACTCCCCTCGAGGCGCTCAGCTACCACCTGCTCTCGGCGCACCTGCTGCAGAACGTGATCCTCGCCGAGTGGGCGCCGGCGCTCCTCGTCCTCGGCATCCCCGCCGCGCTCGCCGAGCGGATCGGCGCCCTACCCGCCGTCCGCGAGCTGACCCGCCCGCCGGTCGCGCTCGGCCTCTGGCTGCTCACCTACTTCGTCTGGCACCTACCCCCCGCCTACGACACCGCGCTCGAGCATCCCGCCACCCTGCTCCACCTCGAGCACGTGTGCTACCTGGCGGCCGGCTCGCTCCTCTGGTGGCCCGTGTTCCAGGACGCCCCGCACCGACTCTCGAATGCGTCGAGGGCGCTGTACCTCTTCCTCGCCTTCCTGCTCGCGAGCCCGGTCGGTCTCCTGCTCGCCCTCGCCCCGGAGCCGGCCTACGACTACTACGTCCAGGGCGGCGGCCTCTGGGGCCTGGGCCCGCACTCGGACCAGCAGGTGGCGGGCGTGACGATGGCGGTCGAGCAGTCGATCGTGTTCTTCGCGGTCTTCGCCGTCTACTTCTTCCGCTTCCTCGCCGACGAGGAACGGGTGGCAGCTGCATCGGGGTCCGAATAGGCCGATCGGCCTATTGCATTCCGCCCGCGCGGCTGCCAGCGTGTCAGGAGCGCCCATGGCCACTCACATCGCACCCCTGGAGCAGGATCTCGTCCAGGAGACGCTCCTCGGGGAAGCGCTCGAGCACGCGCCCATGGGAGCGATCGTCCTCGACGAGGACGGCCGCTACCTCGCCGCCAACAGGGTCGCCTGCGAGCTCTCCGGCTACACGCGCGAAGAGCTCCTCGAAGGCGGCGCGAAGGCGCTCGCCCTCGACCCCGGGCGCCTTCCCGAGCGGATGTCGAGGATGGCGAGCGGCGACCTCCGCAGCGGCGTGGGGCGGCTGCGCCGCAAGGACGGCGTGCCGGTCACCTGCGAGTTCCGGGTGGGCGCGACACGAAGCGGCGGCATGCCGTTCTTCGTCGTCGTCTTCTGGGAGACGGACGGGACGGCCGACACGTCGTAGTCGGGACGGCCGGATTCGAACCGGCGGCCTCCTGCTCCCAAAGCAGGCGCGCTACCAGGCTGCGCCACGTCCCGCCGATCCCAGTGTAGAGCGAGCGCCCGAGGGCCTCGTGCCGCAGCGCCGTCGTTAGGCTCGGCCGCGTGACCCGCCGGCCCGCGCTGGGGTACGCGATGGTGCTCACGGCGGCGACGCTCTGGGCGCTCAACGGCACCGTCTCGAAGGTGATCATCCAGTCGGGCGGCGTCACCCCCGAGCGCCTGACGCAGGTCCGGGCGACCGGCGCCTTTCTCCTCCTCGTCGCCGCGCTGCTCGTCTGGCGGCGCTCGACGCTCGGAGTAAGCCGGCGCGAACTGCCCTTCCTGGCCGTGTTCGGCGTCTGCGGGCTGGCACTCGTCGCCTGGTTCTATTTCGTGGCGATCGACCGGCTGGAGATCGCCGTCGCCCTGCTGATCCAGTACGTCGCGCCCGTCCTTGTCGCCCTGTACGCGCGGTACGTGCTGCACGAGCCGGTGCGGCGCCGGATCTGGGCGGCACTTGCCCTGGCGATCGTCGGGCTCTCCCTCCTCCTGCAACTCTGGAACGGCATCGAGCTGGACACGATCGGACTGCTCGCGTCGGTGGGCGCGGCCGTGACCTTCGCGCTCTACATCCTCATGGCCGACGAGGGGCTGAAACGTCGCTCGACGAGCTCGCTGCTCACCTACGGCTTCCTCTTCGCGGCGCTCTTCTGGACGATCGTCCAGCCGTGGACCAGCTTCCCGTGGCAGCTCGTGGACGACAGCGTCTCCCTGCTCGGACGCCTCGAGTCGATCGAGCTCCCCGTCTGGCTGCTGATGGGCTGGATGGTCGTGCTCGGCACCATCGTCCCCTTCGGGCTGCTCGTCGCGGCGCTGCGCCACATCCGACCGACGCGGGCGGGCATCCTCGCGATGTTCGAGCCCGTCGCCGCAACGGTCATCGCCTATGCGTGGCTGGGCGAAAAGCTCGATCCGGTTCAGCTCGTCGGAGCGGCAGTGGTTCTCTGCGGCATCGTTCTTGCGCAAACCTCACGGTAATTCATGCGAAAATCTACTCGTTTAATCACCGTGGAATGCGCCGTCCCGAATGTATGGCAGACTCCTCGGCCGAGTGGTGGGAAGCCGCACACTTCTCGCCCTGGTCGTTGGGGGGATCGTGTTCCTGGCGTCGTCGCCGGGAGCGATGTCGTCCGGCCAGGTCAGCCAGGCGCAGTTGTCGGGGCAGGAGCAGAGCCTCCTCAACGCGATCAACCGGGCACGCGCCAGGCACGGCCGACAACCCCTGCGCATCGCCTCTCCGCTGCAGCGGGCCGCCCGCTCGCACTCGAACGCGATGATGCGCACCGGCAACTTCGGGCACGGGAACTGGTACCAGCGCCTGCGCCGGCACGGCGCCCGGGCCCGCATGCTGGGGGAGACGATCGCGTGGGGCTCAGGCCCGCACGGGACCGCGGCCGCGATCGTCCGGATGTGGCTCGGGAGCCCGTCTCACCGTGCGACGGTGCTGCACAGCGGGTTCCGCTACGTCGGGGTCGGAGTCGCAACCGGTACGTTCTCCGGGTACGGCGGCGCAAGCGTCGCGACGGCCGACTTCGGCGGATAGTCCTACTCGACCAGGAGCGCCCTCAGCTCGGCGATCTTCTCTCGCCGGAGCTCCTCCCGCTCGCCGCGCCGCACGCGCTCGAGCAGGTTCTCGACGACCGATGCGAGCTCCACGGGATTGAACGGCTTCGTGATGTAGTCGACGCCGCCCAGCTCGAGCCCCTTCGCGCGGTCCCGCAGCTCGGCACGGGCGGTGAGGAAGACGAGCGGGATGTGGCTCGTGGCCTCGTCGTCGACCAGGCGCTCGGCCACCTGCCAGCCGTCCATGCCCGGCATCATCACGTCGAGGAGGATCACGTCGGGCCGCTCGGCCCGGGCGGCCTCGACGCCGGCGACCCCGTCGGCCGCCTCCAGCACCGTCATGCCCTCCGCCTCGAGGTTCACGCGGCAGAGCAGGCGAATCGGCGCTTCGTCGTCGACGACGAGGACTCGGGTGGGCACGGCTCGGTCCATGGGCGCTCCTATACCCGACTCTCCGGGGCCTGAGTCAAGGTCATCGGCAGCTCGAAGACGAAGCACCCACCCTGCCCGCTGTCGGAGTCGACCCAGACGCGGCCGCCCATCGCGCTCGCGAGGCCGCGGGCGATGAAGAGCCCGAGGCCGGTGCCGCCGGGAGCCTGGCGGGTCGCCTCAGCGCGGTAGAACTTCCGGAAGATCCGCTCCTGCTCGCTCTGGGGAACGCCGGCGCCCTCGTCGACGACGCGAACCTGCACGGCGTCGTGCGTCCTGCGGGCGGCGACCGTGACCGTCCCGCCCTGCGGGGAGAACTTGACGGCGTTGTCGACGAGGTTCGCGAGGATCTGCCGCACCTTGTCCCGGTCGGCCGACGCGTCGAGCGGCTCGTCGGGGACCTCGACGACGAAGCGCCGCGCGTTCGCGAGCTCGCGCTCGGCGCTCTCGACGACGTCGGAGACCACCTCGCGGAGGTCGGTCGGCGCGAACTGGACCTGAAGGTCGCCGCTCTCGAGGCGCGCGACGCTCAGCAGCGCGTCCACGATCCCGGTCAGGCGCTGCGCCTCCGTGGCGATGTAGCCGAGGAACGTGCGGCGCGCCTCGTCCTCGAACGCCACGTCCTCCCGCAGGAGCGTCTCGGCGAAGCCGTAGATCGACGTCAGCGGCGCGCGCAGCTCATGCGAGACCGTGGAGACGAAGCCGGACTTCAGCTGCTCCACGAGGTGATCGGAGGACACGTCCCTGAACGCGTAGATGCGGCCGGCGACCGCCCCGGCGGGATCCCGCATCACGGCCTCGCTGACCGAGAGCCAGACCTCCTCCCCCCCGCGATGGATCTGGATCAGCCCGCGCCCCTCCGCCGAGGTCTCGTCGGGCTCGAGGCTCCGCTGGAGGACGTCCGCCGGCGTCCGTCCCATCGCCTCCGCCGCCGGCACGTCCGTGATCTCCTCCGCCGCCGCGTTCCACAGCACGACGCAGCCCTCCCGGTCGACCGCGACGATCCCGTCGGCGACGTTGCCGAGAATCGCCACGCTCCGTTCCCGTTCCAGCACGACGCGCTGGTAGAGCTCGGCGTTGGACAGGAACGCGGACACGTTGGCCGCGAGCGCGGCGAGCGCCTCGACCTCCTCGTCGCGCCAGGAGCGCGCGCCGCGCGCGTACACGGCGAGGACGCCGTGCACGGCTCCCTCCGGGCCGACGAGCGGGGCGCCGAGATAGGCGGCGTGGCCCGCCTCCAGCAGCGCGTCGGAGCCGCTGAGGATCCCGCCGGCTCGCGCGTCGCCGACCGCCACCGGGCCGCGGGACTGGACGACCTCCCCCGCGAGCTCCCCAACCGCCGAGACACGGCTGCCGATCGCCGCGTCAGCGCCTTCCCCGTGGGCCGCGCTGACCACGAGCTCGTCGCCTTCGAGCATGCTCACCGCGGCCGCGTCGGCGCCGACGAGCCCGGGCGCCTGCTCGACGATCTCCTCGAGGATCGCGTCGGGGTCGAGCTCGCTCGCGAGCAGCGTCCCCGTCCGGGCGAGCTGCTGCGCGATCGCGCGGTTCCGCCGCTCGGCCTCGAAGAGCTCCGCGCGCTCGAGGGCTCCCCGTGCGGCACCGGCGAGATGGTGGGCCAGCTCGATCTCGTCGTCGGAGAAGGCCTGTTCCTCGGAGAAGAAGACGAGGCCGATGCCGGTCTGCTCGCGTCTCGGCGCCTCGACGGGGACCGCGACGAGCGAGCGGAAGCCCATCCCGTCCGCGAGCCCGCGCCAGGCGTCGCCGAAGCGATCGTCCTCGGCGACGTGCGGCGAGGCGAGCACGCGCTTGCGGAGGGCCGCGTCATGCAGGGGCTCCGCTCCGCCGACGCCTTTCGCGAGGAACTCGGAGACCGCGGGAGGGAGCTCGTGCGCGCCCGAGAGCCGCAGCCCGCCGTCGCCGGGCATGAGCACGGCCGCGAAGCTCCCGCCGAGCGCCTCGCTCGCCGCCTGGGCGACGGCGTCGAGGGTCTCGTCCAGGGAGAGGGGCTGGGCGAGGACGGACGCGATCCGGAAGAACCCTCGCTGGATCCGTACCTGCCGCGCGCTCTGCTCGATGCTCGCCACGTTGCGGAGCGCGACCGAGCCGAGGTTCGCGAACGCCTCCAACACCTCGACGTCCTCCGCGCTGAAGCGCCGGTCGGGGTCCTTCGTCCCGACGCCGATGACGCCGCGGACCTCGCCCCACCAGGTCATCGGGGCGACCATCGCGGCGGTGACGCCCTCGTACGCCTCGTGCGGCCTCTCGACCTCGTCGCCGTAGTCGAGTGACACGACCGCCTGCCGGCGCCGCATCGCCTCGCCCGCGAGCCCGGTCTCGGAGGGGAACTCGAGCTCGATCAGGTTGGCCGGAAGCCCGTACACGGCTGCGCAGCGGAGGACACCCCGTCGCGGGTCGAGGAGGTAGCAGTCCGCGGCGTCGGCCTCCAGGAGCTTCGTCACCTCGACCACGAGCCGCTGGAGGACCGCCTCCACCTGGAGCTCGCTCGTCATCACCTGCGCCGCCTGGACGAGCGCGGCCTGCCGGTCGAGGCGGCGCCGGTTCTCGTCCAGGAGCTGCGCCGTGTGCAGCGCGAGCCCCACCTCGCGGGCGACGGCCTCGGCGAGCGACACGTCCGAGGCCGTCCACTCGGTCGTCTCCGCCCGGTGGAGCCCGAAGACGCCGATCACGTCGCCGAAGACCTCGATCGGCGTCGCGAGCGCCGCCTTCGTCCCGATCTGGAGCAGCGTCTCGACCTGCCCGAGGCTCGGATCCCGCAGCTCGGGATCCTGCGCGACGTCGCCGGAAACCACCGTCCGGCGCCTTCGAGCGGCGAGGTTCACGACCGGGAGGTTCGGCGCCGCCGTCCCGATCGAATCCACGCCGGGAGCGTCCCACTCGGCGCGGATCGGCATCGTCCGGCCCGGCTGGCCGAGTCGGATGAAGCAGCGGGCGACGCCGGTGGCCCTGCCCACCTCCTCGACGGCGATGCGGAGCACGGTCTCGAGGTCGTGCTCGGAGCGAACGCGCTGGCCGATCTCCGCGACCACGCGCTCGCGGCCGAGCGCCTCCTCGAGCCGCGCCGCGGAACGGGTCTTCTCGAGCGCGAGCGCCGTCTCGCCCGCGAGCGTCTCCAGCCGCGTCATCTCCTCGGGCGGGAACGCCCGTCGCCGGCTCGTGCTCGCGGCGACGAGCACTGCGAGTACGCGCGCGCCGGACACGATCGGGACGAACGCGGCGCTCTTGGCGCCGACGCGGTCGGCGAGGCGGCGGTTGACGCGGGGGGAGGACTCGACGTCGAAGATCGTCAGCGACGCGGCCTCGAACGCGGCGCTCGCGATCGCCGACGGTTCGTTCTCGAGGTCGATGCGCACCGACGGCCACCAGCCGACGTCCTTGCCGTCGCTGCTGCGCGCCACGAGGCCGGTCGCCTCCTTCGTGTCGTCGTTGATCTGCGCGACGGCGGTGAACTCGACCCCGAGGAGCGAGGTGACCTCGTCCAGAAGCGTCTGCGCGACGGCCTCCGCGTCCGTCGCCCGGGCGAGGCCGGCCGACAGCGAGGGCGGCGTCTCGGCCGGCGGCTCCTCCTCCGCCTCCGCGGAAGTCTCGGGTGTCCCGCGGTTCCGGCGGCGAAGGACGGCAAGGAGCACCGCGGCCGCGACGAGGAGCGCCGCGGCGAGCGCGAGCAGGAGGTAGCCGACGGCAACCGAGAGAAACGGCTGCGCGGCGATCGTCAGGCACATGGGCGCCACTGAGCCAGACGGATGATACGGAGCAGCCGTCCGAGAACGAATACGAGGGAGGCCCGCCGCTCGGGGGGGTCGGTGCGGCGGGCACTCCCCAGTGCTAACCGCGGATCGTGGCCAGGTACGCGCACCGCGGTTCGCGTCGCCCAGTGACGCCAAGCTACCCCGGCGACCCGTGAATTCCAATAGGCCGATCGGCCCATCTTTGAAAGCCAGAAACGGTGGCCGGATACCATGGCTCCGATGGTGGAGCGAGTGCTGCTGGCCTCGCCGCGCGGCTACTGCGCGGGCGTCGAACGGGCTGTCGAGACGGTCGAGCGGCTGCTCGACCTCCACGGGCCCCCGATTTACGTGCGCAAGCAGATCGTCCACAACCTGCACGTCGTGCGGGACCTCGAGGAGCGGGGCGCGATCTTCGTCGAGAGCGAGACGGAGGTGCCGCCGGGGGCGCGGATCGTCCTCTCGGCGCACGGCGTCGCCCCGTCCGTCTACGCCAACGCGGGGGAGCGCGGGCTGAAGACGACGGACGCGACCTGCCCCCTGGTGACGAAGGTGCACGTCGAGGCCCGGCGCTATGCCGCGGAGGGCTACACGGTCGTGTTGATCGGCCACGCGGGTCACGAGGAGGTGATCGGGACGATG
Source organism: Gaiellaceae bacterium (assembly GCA_035776735.1). GTDB lineage: Bacteria > Actinomycetota > Thermoleophilia > Gaiellales > Gaiellaceae > JACDAN01. Next base: position 8,167 of record DASSSO010000033.1, read on the forward strand.
GGCGAGGCGCCCGAGGCGACCGTCCTCGTCCAGTCGGTCGCGGACGCCGAGGCGCTCCGGCTCGCCGATCCGAACCGGGTCGCCTACATCACGCAGACGACGCTCTCCGTCGACGAGACGACGGAGATCATCGCCGTGCTCCGGCGGCGCTTCCCCAACATCCGCGCGCCCAAGCGGGACGACATCTGTTACGCCACGTCCAACCGTCAGTGGGCCGTGAAGGACATGCTCGCCGAGGTCGACCTGCTGCTCGTCATCGGCTCCAGGAACTCGTCCAACTCGAACCGGCTCGTCGAGGTCGCCCGCGCCGGCGGGGTCGAGTCGCACCTGATCGACGACGAACGCGGCATCGAGCTCCGCTGGCTCGACGGGGTTCGCACCGTCGGGATCACGTCGGGTGCCTCCGCGCCGGAGAAGCTGGTGGAGCGAGTCTGCGACTGGTTCCGGGCCATGGGCGTGCGGCGCATCGAGCCGTTCCAGTCGGTGCACGAGGACGTCGTGTTCCGCCTCCCCGTCGAGCTCCGTCGCGAGCTCGCGCTCGCCGAAGCGCAGCGCTAGCGGCCGCACGAACCCCGACCTTGTGTTGCATCAGAAGAACCGCTGGATGGGGCACAGGCCGGCGAAGAGATCGCTGACGACCTGGGCCGCCAGCTCGCGGCGCTCCCCGCGCTCGAGCTCGAGCCGGCGTCGCTCGGCGATCAGGTAGCGGCGGACGAGCCAGTACGTCGGCCTGCCGATGCCGAGCTCCTCCTCGAGCGGGATCAGGCGGCGAAGAGCGTCCGCGTAGCCGATCTCGAAGCGGGCGAGCCCGGCCAGCGCGGCCTCGTAGTCCGGATGCAAGGCAGGCCAGCGCGGCACGCTTCGAAGGTGCCCGAGGAGAGCTCACGGAAGAAGCGAGTGATGCAACACAAAGTGGAACTTCGTGCGGCTCCGAGCTCAGCCGGAGTCAGGACGCGGCTTGCGGCGGTCCTTGCCCGAGCGCCGGTCCTTGCCCGAGCGGCGCTCGCCTTCCTCGCGCCGCCGCGACTCCTTGCGCCGATCCTCGCCGCTCCGTCGGTCCTTTCCGGAGCGGCGGTCGCCTTCGTAGCGGCCCATGCCGCTCATTCTCCTACGCCTTCGAGATCTGCGGGTCGGTAGAGCCGCCGTCCGCCTCGATCGAGACGGCCAGCACCTCGTCCTTGATCCACTCCGCGTGCCGCTCGAGCAGGTCGGCCTGGTCGGCCGGCAGTGTCACCGCGATCCGGTCGGTCAACTCGAGCCCAGCCTCCTTGCGCATGGTGTTCAGCCGGTGGATGAGGTCGAGGACGCGGCCCTCGAGCTCGAGCTCCGGGTCGAGCCGCGTGTCCAGCGCGACGGTGACGCCGTCCTCTGACGCGACCGCCCAGCCCTCCTTGCCCCGGCGCTCGACCAGCACCTCGTCGGGCTCGAGCTCCCGCTCGCCGACGCGGAACCGGCCGCCGCCGAGCTCCTCGAACTCGCCGGCCGCAAGCGCCGCCCGGAGCGCGCCGAGCTCCTTGCCGAGCTTCGGCCCGAGCACGGGCAGGTTGGGCTTGACGACGAGCTCCTGGGCCTCGACCTCGCCCTGCTCGACGTCCTTGACCCGCAGCTCGTCGCGGATCTCGTCCACGTGCTCGCCGTTCAGGCTCGCTCCCTGGACGACGAGGCGCCGGAGCGGCTGCCGCAGCTTCAGGCTGGATCCGGCCCGCGCCTGGTGCCCGAGCCGGACGACCCGGCGGGCCTCCGCGACCTCGCCCAGAAGCTCCCGGTCGAACTCCCCCGCGTCCGGCCAGCCCGCCAGGAAGACGGACTGCGGCGCGTCCTCGCACGGCCGTGCGACCAGCACCTGCCACAGGTACTCGGCGAGAAACGGCATCACCGGCCCGATCGCCCGGACTCCCTGGACGAGCGCGTACCAGAGCGTCTCGAACGCCGCACGGTCGTCCCCGTAGAACCGCCGCCGCGACCGCCGGATGTACCAGTTCGAGACGTCGTCCACGAACGCCTGGAACGCGCGCAGGACGTCGACGGTCGTGAAGGCCTCGTATCCGGCCTCCGCCTCGCCGAGGAACTGCTCCGTGCGGGCCGCCAGCCACCGGTCGAGCAGCCGCTCGCCCGACGGCGCCGACCCCCAGGCCGGCCTGAACCCCTCGATGTTCGCGTACTGGACGAAGAACGAGACCGAGTTCCAGAGCGTCAGCAGCTCGCGTTTGATCTCCCGCGCGCGCCCGTACCCGAAGAGGAGGTTCTGGCTCGGCGGCTGCCCGCAGTACTGCCAGCGCATGACGTCCGCGCCCATCGACTCGAGCGCCTCGCCCGACTCGATCGCGTTGCCCCACGAGCGGTGCATCTCGCGCCCCGTGTCGTCCAGCAGCTTCTCGTAGGTGAGGACCGAGCGGTACGGGGATCGCCCGACGAGTGTCACCGACATGAAGGACATGGAGTAGAACCAGAGCCGGATCTGCTCGCGCATCTCCGAGACCCAGCCGCCCGGGAACCACTGCTCCCAGTAGGCGTGGTCGGGCAGGTCGGCGCCGGAGAGCCCCTGCGCCGCCCCGGTCGCATAGCCGCCCTCCACCCATTCCGGGCTCTGCCAGCCCAGCGTCGAGAACGGCACGATGCCGGCGTCGAGCCAGGCGTCGCCGACCTCGACGATGCGCCGGGCCTCCCGCTCGCACTGCTCGCACCGGACCGGGACCTCGTCGATCCAGGGCCGGTGCAGCTCCCGCAGCTGGTCGAGGCCCCCGGTCGCCCGCTCCTCGAGCTCGGCCCGCGACCCGATCACGTTCAGGTGGCCGCACTCGCAGGGATAGAGCGGCAGCGGCAGGCCGAAGTAGCGCTTGCGCGAGATGTTCCAGTCGCCCATGTTCCGCAGCCAGTCGTCCATCCGCTTCGAGTAGAAGCTCGGCGTCCACTCGACCGTCGCGTTCGCGTCGAGCATCGGCCGGCGGATCTCGTCACACGAGATGAACCAGTCGTCGACCACGCGGAAGACGAGCGGCGTGCCGCAGCGCCAGCACGTCGGGTAGCGGTGGACGATCCGCCCGGAGTCGACGAGCAGCTCGCGGCGACGGAGGTCCTCGAGCGCGATGTCCTCGACCTCGTCGGTCGAGAAGCCCGTGAAGGGCCCGTAGCCGGGCAGCATTCGGCCCGATTCGTCGATCGGGACGATCACCCGCAGGCCGTGAACCCGGCCGAGCTCGAAGTCCTCCGAGCCGGCGCCCGGCGCGATGTGGACGATGCCCGTGCCCTCGTCCATCGTCACCTCGTCCCACGGGATCACGCGGTGCTCGGTCCCCTCGATCGCGGGCAGGTGGTCGAATGGCCCCTCGTACTCGAGGCCGACGAGCTCCTCGCCGCGCACCGTCGCCGTCGCCTCGGCGTCCGGGTACGCCTCGCGGCCGACCCAGTCGCCGCTCTCCAGGCGGATGTACTCGGCGTCGGGCTTCACCGCGGCCGCGACGTTGGCCGGCAGCGTCCACGGCGTCGTCGTCCAGATCACGAGCGCCTCGCTCTCCCGGTCCTTCAGCGGGAACCGGACCCAGAGCGAGGGATGGTCGAGCTCCTTGTACTCGCCGGCGAAGAGCTCGTGCTGCGAGATCGACGTGCCGCAGCGCGGGCACCACTCCGTCGACCGGTGGCCGGTGTAGAGCCAACCCCGGCGGTGCACCTCCTTGAGGAACCGCCAGATGTACTCGATGTTGGTGTCGGAGAACGTGTGGTAGTCGTTGTCCCAGTCCATCCACATGCCGAGCCGCTTGGACTGGTCGGTGATCACCTCGGAGTACTGGGCGACGCGCTCCTCGCAGCGCTCGGCGAACTCGGCGAGCCCGTACGCCTCGATGTCGCGCTTCGAGTTGAGGCCGAGCGCCTTCTCGACCTCGACCTCGACCCAGAGCCCCTGGCAGTCGAAGCCGTTCTGGTAGCGCTGCTCGAAGCCCCGAAGCGCCTTGTAGCGCTGGAACACGTCCTTGAGCGTCCGGCCCCAGGCGTGGTGGACGCCCATCGGGTTGTTGGCGGTGATCGGACCGTCGATGAAGCTCCACTTCTCACGGCCGACGTTCTGCTCCCGGAGCAGGTCGAAGATCCGCTGCTCGTCCCACCACTCGAGGATCTCGCGCTCGAGCGCGGGATGGTCGGGCTTCTCGGGCAGTGGTGTAAAGACCGTGTCAGCGATGTGTTCGATTCTACGGAGGCGCGGGAACACCCCAGCCGGGCGGCGCGTTAGCCTGATCGGAACATTTCGTTGACCCGAAAGGACATTCAGTAGATGGCAGACGCACAGGTTGTGACCGAGGAGACCTTCGACCAGGAGGTCCTCACCTCCGACACCCCGGTCCTCGTCGACTTCTGGGCCGAGTGGTGCCAGCCGTGCCACATGGTGGCGCCGGTGCTCGACAAGATCGCCGAGGAGCGGCAGGGCCAGCTGAAGCTCGTGAAGATCAACATCGACGAGCAGCCGGCGATCGCGCAGCGCTATGGGATCGCGTCGATCCCGACGATGGTGCTCTTCAAGGACGGCGAGCCGGCCGCCGCCGCGCTCGGCGCCCAGCCCAAGGGCGCCCTGGAGCGCTCACTCGGCCTCTCCGAGAACGGAACCGGGTAGCCGGGTACCTCCTCATCAATCCGCGCTCGGGGGAGGACTCGCCGAGCGCGGACGAGCTTCGGGCCGCAGCTGCCGAGCGCGGCGTCGAGACGCACGTGCTCGGCGAGGGCGACGACCTCGCCGAGCTCGCCCGCGGCGCGGACGCGGACACCCTCGGCATGGCCGGGGGCGACGGCTCGCTCGCCCCGGTCGCCGAGGTGGCGATCGAGCGCGGCCTGCCGTTCGTCTGCGTCCCGTTCGGGACGCGGAACCACTTCGCGCGCGACCTCGGCCTCGACCGTGACGACCCGATCGCCGCGCTCAGCGCCTTCGAGGGGAAGGAGCGGCGGATCGACGTCGGCCGCGTCCGCGGCGACCTGTTCCTCAACAACGTCAGCCTGGGCGCGTACGCGGCCCTGGTTCACCGCCGCGAGCACCACCGCCGCCGCGGCAACGCCTTCGCGCGTCTCCGCGCGCTCCTGCTGACCGTGAGAAACCGCGAGCCGCTGGGCCTGAGCGTGGACGGCGAGGCGGTCGAGGCGGACGTCGCGCTCGTCTCGAACAACGACTACACGCTGGAGCTCTTCTCGCTCGGCGAGCGCGACCGGCTCGACGAGGGGAAGCTGCACCTGTATCTCGCGCGCGGTTGGCGCTTCTCGGAGTGGGAGGAGCGCGCGTGCACGTCCCTCACGATCGACACAGCACGCCACCGCATCGATGCGGCCGTCGACGGCGAGCCGGCCGAGTTCGAGACGCCGCTCGAGTTCACGAGCGAGCCGCGTGCGCTACGCGTGCTCGTCCCGGCTTCGCCAGGCTGAGATCACGTCGGGGATGTGCGGGAACGCGATCTCGTCCCACGGGATCTCGTCGGGCGCGAGGAAGCAGAGCTCCTCGACGTCGTCGTCCGGCGTGGGCACTCCGTCAGCGATCCGCGCGCTCCAGTAGAGGTTGAGCGTCGAGACCTCGCGCGAGTGGACGCGATACGAGTCCATGAAGACGCCGACGAACTCGGTGCCGCGGAGCCCGATCCCGGCCTCCTCGCGCAGCTCCCGGTGGAGACAGTCCAGCGGATGCTCACCCTCCTCGACGAAGCCGCCCGGGAGGTCGATCTTCCCGGCCGCCGGATCCTTCGCGCGCCTGCTGAACATGATGCGCCCCTCGTCGTCCACCACCAGGGCCGACGCGGTCGCCTTGGGGTTCGCGTAGAAGACGAAGCCGCATTCGGGGCATTCGACGCGGCCCTGCTCGTGGCGCAGGGCCGACGTGCAGGCCGGGCAGTGTTTCCAGGCGTCGAGCTCGCTCACGGATCGCAACAATAGGGCCGTGCACGAGGATCCAGCACCCACACCCGAGGAGCAGGAGCAGGTGCCCGAGCGGCTGCCCGAGGCGCAGGCGGCGGAAGGCGCCGGCCACGAGGACGACGAGCTCCCCGGCGACGAGGCGACCGCCGAGTCGTGAGACACGTCCCGGCCTCCGTGACGGAGCTGTCGCGGATCGGCCTCCTGGCGGAGCTGCCGGGCGAGCAGCTCACGAAGCTCGCCCACAGGATGCGGCGGGAAGAGGTCGGCCCCGGGAAGCCGCTCCTCCGGGAGGGCGACGACGGTGACCGCTTCTACGTGATCCTGAACGGGCTCTTCTCGGTGACCCAGGAGCAGCGCGGGCTGCGCCGGATCCTCAAGCCGGGCGACTACTTCGGCGAGGTGGCGCTGACGATGGACCTCCCGCGGACCGCGTCCGTCTCGCCGATGACGCTCGCGACCGTCGCCAGTTGCGACCGCGAGACGTTCGACGAGTTCATCCGGCCGCTGTTCGCCGACGGCTAGGCCGCCGTCTCCTTCACGCCCACCGGCCGCGACCAGGGCTTGACCTACGCCTGGCGGCGATCGTGTGACTTGCAACGGGTATCCCTCCTTCGAGGGAGCGGTAGGCTGCAGGAAACGGCCGACCTCAGCCGTAAGGTCACGTTTTGCCGCAGGCCGCAACCCGAGTCCCCGTCTACCGAGGCAGATTCGGCCCGGAGCAGGCCGAGCGCCTGCTCTGGCGTGCCGGTTTCGGGCCGCGCGGCCGCGAGGCCGAGGCGCTCGCACGGAAGGGGCTCGACGACGCGGTCCGTTGGCTGACGAGGCCGGGGCGCCAGCGCTTCCGCGGGCCCAAGCCGAGGGACGAGAAGGGCCGGCCGCTCGCGCCGCGGGACGCCTGGGGCCACGACCACCTCTGGTGGCTCGACCGGATGGTGCGCGGCAACCGGCCGCTGATGGAGCGGATGACGCTCGTCTGGCACGACTGGTTCGCGACCTCGAACGAGGGCGTCGGGTCGCAGAACCTGATGATCCGCCAGAACGCGCTCTTCCGCCGCTACTGGCTCGGGTCGTTCAAGGAGCTGACGACGGCCGTCACCCGCGACCCGGCCATGCTGCTCTGGCTCTCGGGGACCGACAACACGAAGTGGTCGCCGAACGAGAACTACGCGCGCGAGCTGATGGAGCTCTTCACGCTCGGCGCCGGCCGGGGCTACACCGAGCGCGACGTCCGGGAGCAGGCCCGGGCGCTGACCGGTTGGCGCAACGACTGGCGCGAAGGCGTCGGTCCGACCCGCTTCCGGTTCGACCGCGAGCGGCACGACGTCGGCACGAAGCGCGTCTTCGGCCGCCGTGGGCGCTTCGACTGGCGGGACGCTGTCGAGCTCTGCGTCAGGCACCCGCGCCACCCGTCGTTCTTCGTGACGAAGCTCTGGGGCTACTTCATCCCGACCGCGCCCTCCCGCGGCACGCAGCGCGCGCTCGAGCGGCTCTACGTGCGGAACCGGTACGCGGTCCGCCCGGTGGTCGCCGCGATCCTCAAGCACCCGCAGCTCTACAACGGGCCGCGGATGGTGAAGCCGCCCGTCGTCTACACGGCCGGCCTCCTCCGTGCCGCGCGCGAGCCGATCGAGACCGAGTCGTGGACGTGGCTCTGCGCGAACGCGGGCCAGCAGCTCTTCTACCCGCCGAACGTCTCCGGCTGGAACGACGACCGGTGGCTCGACACCGCGACCTACCTCGCCCGCTGGGAGCTCGCCGGCCGGATCACGCGATCCGCCCAACTCGACCCGGGCAAGGTGCAGGCGCCGTTCGACGCCGACAAGCTCCTCGATCGCGCGCTCGCCTTCTGGGGCGACCCGCCGCTCTCGCGCGGCACACGGCGCGTTCTGCGCGGCTACACCCGCCGGGCGCTCGCGACGGCGAACTCGAGCTGGAAGCGCAAGAGCTACCCCGCGCTGATCGAGAACTCGCTGCGCCACCTGATCGCCGTCTCCCCCGACCTTCAGACGAGCTGACCCGATGGCGCGCTGCTGCGACGAGTTCTCGCGGTCCTCGCTCCTCCGGCGCGCCGTCGCCGAGGCGGGCTCGGGCCTGCCGGCGGTCGAGCCCGGGATGCCGATCCCGGCGGGAACCGGCCTCGACCGGCGCGAGCTCCTGCTCCGGTCTGCAGGACTGGCCCTCGCCGTCTACGGCGCCGGGTCGCTCTCGCTGCCGGGGTTCGAGGACGGGATCCTCGAGGCCGCTCACGCCGCGCCCGCGCAGCCGGTGCTCGTCAGCGTCTTCCTCGACGGCGGCGTGGACTCGCTCTCGATGCTCGCGCCGGTCGCCGACCCCGACTACCGGCGGCTCCGTCCGCGCCTCGCCATGCCCGACTCCGCGCTCGTGTTCAGCGAGGACGCGCGGCTGCGCTGGCATCCCGAGGCGGCGGCGTTCCGGACGCTCCACCTCGAGGGCAAGCTGACCGTGTTGCCGACCGTCGGCTACACGAACGCCGACCAGTCGCACTTCACCTCCCGTCACTACTGGGAGGTCGGGGCGACGAATCCCGGGCTCCGCACGGGCTGGCTGGGGCGGTATCTCGACCGGGCCGGGAGCGCGAGCAACCCGCTCCAGGGGCTGAGCCTGGACGGCGAGCTGGCGCCGCCGCTCGCGACCCGGAAGGCGCCGGTGGCCGCGCTCCGCGGCGCCGGCAACTACCGCTTCTGGTCGCCCGGAGTCTGGGGCGAGGTCGAGCGGGAGATGCTGAAGACGCTCGGGCCGCTCGGCGGCGCCGCCGGCCGGCGCGGCAAGGCGCTCGCCTCGGTCGCCGGGATCGCCAAGCAGGCACAGACGCTCCGGCAGCAGCTCGCCCCCTTCGGCGGCAAGATCGCGAGCCCCGTTCCCTACCCCACACACCGGAGCAGCTTCCCGCAGCGGCTGGCCGGCCTGGCCGCGATGCTCGGTGCGGGGCTGCCGCTCCGCTGCGTCGCGCTCCGCGCGTACGGGATGTACGACACCCACGACGACCAGGCCGAGCCGCTCGCGCAGGGGCTCAAGCTGACGGGCGAGAGCCTGCTCGCATTCCAGCGGGACCTGGAGGCGCGGGGTCTCGCCGACCGCGTTCTGACGCTCGTCTGGTCGGAGTTCGGCCGCCGCGGCCAGGAGAACGGCTCACGCGGGACCGACCACGGCGCGGCCGGCATCGGGATGGTGATGGGCGCACGGGCTCGCGGGCAGATGATCGGAGAGCTGCCGCCGCTGCGAAGCGCGCTCGACCGGCAGGGGAACCTGAAGGCGACGGTCGACTTCCGCAGCGTGTATTCGTCCCTGCTCGAGCAGTGGTTCGACTTCGACGGCGCCGGCGCGATCCCGAATGCACGGGCCTTCGGTCGGCTCCAGCTCGTCAAGTGAGACGTCTCGCGCTCCTCGCGCTGACGGCCCTGGCGATCCCCGCCGCCGCACACCCCGTGCTCGACGCGCGCGCGCCTGCCCGCGTCCAGGTGACGGCGCTCGAGTTCGAGTACCGGCTCTCGCGCCTGACCGTGCGGCAGGGGGCGGCGCTGATCGAGCTCGTCAACTACGGTGAGGACGAGCACGACCTCTTCGTCCGCCGCATCGGCGGGACGAAGACCTGGCGCGTCAGGACGATCCTCCCGGGCGAGCGCGCGACGCTCTCGATCCGGCTCCGCCCCGGCCGCTACCGCCTCTGGTGCGCGGTCGCCGACCACCGCTCGCGCGGCATGCGCGCGACGCTCCGCGTCAGGCGCTGAAAGGGCGGACGGCGGGGCTGAGCCCGCCGTCCGAGTCAAGTCGTCAGTACGCGCGAGCCGACGTGGTCTCGTCGCGATCCCAGTTCGCCAGAGCCCAGATGATCGCGATGTCGAGCGCGATGATCAGCACGGCCCAGACCGGGTAGTACGGAATGAAGAAGAAGTTCGCGATCGCACTGATGACCGCGAGCGTCATCCCGACGACCCTGGCCCAGGTGGCACCCGTGAGGATGCCCCACCCGGCGAAGAACACGACGACGCCGAGCACGAGCTGGATCCAGCCCCACGCGGTCACGTCGACGTCGAAGACGTAGTTCGACGTCACGACGAAGAACTCGTCCTCGAAGAGCGCGGCGATACCTGCGATCCCGTGGAAGAAGCCCACGATCATCATCACCACTGCAGCGAAGGCCCCGAGGCCCGTCACCCAGCCGCTCTCGGCGCGCGTCGCGTGCGCGGTCCGGTGCTCACTCATGGTCGCCATCCCTGTCACCTCCTTCCTCCCCGAGTGTCGAACAGGGGCCTCGACGACGCATCGGTGTTTCCCCGGACCAGGATGCGGCCTGGTACCGATGCACCGCGATCGCACTCCCGGGCGGCTAGCTCAGCGGTTCAGGAGCGGCGGGCGGTGGCGCCAGAAGCGCCGCGCGACCAGCGTGGCGGCGAGCACGACCAGGCCGAACTCGCGGATCTTCCCCCACGCCCTGCGGGGCAGCGACTCGTGGCGTCGAAAACGGATGTGACGAATGGCGTTCATCTCGACGATCGTCCCCGACGCGGCTACGGACGCCATCGGGGATCCCGCTCAATCGGCCTGCGAGGAACTACGGAGGCGCGCCGGCCCCGCCTCCAGCTCGGCGACGATGTCGTCCGAGAGCCTCGGCCAGGCCTCGAGGGCCCAGTCGCCGAACTCGAGGTCGGTGAGACACGCGACCGCGAGCTCACGCTCGGGGTCGACCCAAAGGAAGGTGCCGCTGCCTCCGAAATGCCCGAACGTCCGGGTCGACTGCCGCTCGCCGGTCCAGTGCCCCGGTTTTCGGTCCCGCAGCTCGAAGCCGAGCCCCCAGTCGTTCGGGTCGAAGCGGCCGACGCCCGGGATCACGCCCCCGAGCCCTGGGAACTGGACGGAGGTGGCCTCGCCGAGCGTCTCCGGCGCGACGACCATCGGATCGAGCAGCTCGCGCCCGAGCCGGAGTGCCTCGTCCAGCGTCCCGTGCACGCCCGACCCCGCGGAGCCCTCGAGCCGTGCCTGCAGGCCGAGCGGCTCGAACACCGCCTCGCGGAGGTAGTCGCCGAACGCGATCTCGGCCCTCGCCTCGACGAATTCGGCGAGGACGTCGAAGCCCGAGTTCGAGTAGATCCGGCGCGTCTGGGGCCGCGCGATCGGCTCGCGACCCTCGAAGGGGAGCCCCGAGGCGTGCGCGAGCAGGTGGCGGACGGTCGAGCCGGGCGGGCCGGCCGGCTCGTCGAGGTCGACCGTTCCCTCCTCCGCGGCGACGAGGATCGCGAGCGCGGTCACGAGCTTCGTGACCGACGCCCAGCGGAACTCGCGGCCGGTCGGGCCGTGGGTCGCGAGGACTCGTCCTTCCAGGACGACGCCGGCGGCGGCGTTGTCGGCCTGCCACTCGTCCACCTGGCGCAGGGCATCCACGGCGGCGGATACTAGGCGCGTGCCCCACCGCCGCATCCCTGGCCACTCGCCGTTCGAGGCCGTCATGGGGTACGCACGCGCGGTCGTGGCGGGAGACCACGTGTACGTCGCCGGGACGGCTCCGATCCCGCCGGACGGCGCCGACCCGCCCCAGGGCGCCTACGAGCAGACGCGGCTCTGTCTCGAGATCATCTCCGGGGCGCTGGAGCGGGCCGGCTCGAGCCTGCAGGACGTCGTCCGCACGTGCGTCTACCTCGTCGACCCCGCCGCCTTCGACGAGATGGCGCGGGCGCACGGCGAGGTGTTCGCCGAGATCCGTCCCGTGAACACGACGGTGACGATCGCCGGCCTCGTCGACCCGCGCTGGCTCTTGGAGATCGATGCGGTCGCCGTGCTGCAGACTGAGGCACCGTGAAGCAGGTCTTCCCGCCGTCCATCACCGGCGTCGAGGGCGCTGAGCCTGCCGGCAGCGTGCTCGACCACAAGTTCGGGCAGGGCGAGCAGTACACGCTCGGCGTCGAGGAGGAGTACATGCTCCTCGACGCCGAGAGCTTCGACCTCGTCCAACGGGTCGACACGATCCTCGCCGCGTTCGTGGGCCACGAGGAGGAGGCGCGGATGAAGCCGGAGCTCATGCAGTCGACGCTCGAGGTCGCGACGCCCGTCTGCCGGAACGCCGGCGAGGCGGACCACGCGCTCCGTCGCCTGCGCTCGGCCGTGAGGGACAGCGCCACGGCGAACGGGCTTCGCATGGGCTCGGCTGGAACGCACCCGTTCAGCCTCTTCGAGCGGCAGCGGATCACGGCGCGGGACCGGTACCGGACGCTCGTCGACCAGATGCAGTACGTCGCCCGCCGCGAGCTGATCTTCGGGCTCCACGTGCACGTCGCGGTGGACCACCCGGACAAGGCGATCCACGTCGTGAACGGGGTCCTGAACGACCTGCCGCTGCTGCTCGCCCTGTCCGCGAGCTCGCCCTTCTGGCGCGGCGAGCCGACCGGGCTCGCGTCGACGCGCCAGCCGATCTTCGCGGCCTTCCCGCGCTCTGGCCCGCCGCCGCGCTTTCGCGACTACGCCGAGTACGCCGAGGTCGTGGGGCAGCTCGAGAAGACCGGCTGCATCGCGGACTACACACACATCTGGTGGGACATCCGCCCGCACCCGCGGCTCGGGACGGTCGAGATCCGAATCTGCGACTGCGTGACGCGCGTCGAGGACGCTGTCGCGATCGCGGCGCTCTGCCAGGCGCTCGTGAAGTACTACTGCGAGCTCGCGGAGAGCGACGGCGTCCCCAGCTACCACCGCGTCCTGACCACCGAGAACAAGTGGCTCGCGGTCCGGTACGGGCTGGAGGCGCCGGTGATGGACCTGCGGACCGGAAACCGGAACCGGGTGCCCGTGGCCCAACTCGCGCGCAAGCGGCTCGCCGATTTGGAGCCGCACGCGCGGGAGCTCGGCTCGGAGCGCGAGCTCGAGGGCATCCGAGACATCCTCCGTCGCGGCAACGGCGCCGACCGCCAGCTGCGCGTCTACAACGCGAACCGCGACATCGTCGAGGTGGCGCGGGAGATCGCCGAGGCCACGGAAACCATCTAGGAGGGGCTCGGCGCCGGGTCGGGGCAGGCCTCTTCCCCGGCAGGATGAATCAGACTCCGTCCATGAGGCCTCGATTCGCCAGGGACCTCGGCGAGCCCGATCCGCGTACATCGGGCGATGGACCTCTGCGGCGGAGCCGCTCGTATAGCAGGCGCGCCATGGCCGCGCTTCAAGCCGACGAGCGCGCCTGGATCCGGGGCGCCCAGACGGGCTCGCTGCCCGACCTCGAGGCGCTGTTCCGCGACCACTGGCCACGCGCATACCGCACCGCCTATCTCGTCGTCCACGACGGCGCGGCTGCGGAGGACATCGCGCAGGAGTCCTTCCTGGCGGCGATCCGGACGCTCGACCGGTTCGACCGCCGCCGGCCGTTCGGGCCCTGGCTGCACCGGATCGTCGTCAACCGGGCGATCGACTGGGCCCGCGCGAGGACGCTGCGGGCGGAGGTCGGCGAGCCCGCGCTCGAGCTCGCTGTGGACGCTCCGCCGGAAGGCGCGCCCTACTCGCAGCCGGTGCTCGCGGCGCTCGGCGAGCTCTCGCCGGAGCACCGGGCGGTGATCGTGCTCCGCCACCTGCTCGAGTACACGCCGGGCGAGATCGCGCGGATGCTCGACCTTCCGCGCGGAACCGTGAACTCGCGGCTGCGGCGCGGGCTGGACGAGCTGGCGGACCTGCTCGAGGTCGACGAGGACACGCTGTGAACGAGCGCGAGCTCCGCAGGGCCCTGCTCGGCATCCAGCCGCCCGACGAGCTCGGCGCGCAGCGCCGCTCGTGGCAGCTGGCGCGCGCGGCCTTCGACGACCGGGAGCCGGCGCCCTGGCCCAGGCGCCACGCGCGCGCGCTCGTCGCCGCCGCGGCCGGGATCGCGCTGGTGGCCGCGGTGCTCAGCCCGCCGGGCCGGGCGAGGATCGACGACGTCCGGGAGGCGATCGGGACGGAGAAGGTCGTAGGCGTCTCCCCGGCGAGACCGGCGCTCTTCTCGCTGCCGGCGGCCGGCCGACTGCTCGTCGTCGCGCCGACGGGCGCCTGGGTCCTCGACGCCGACGGGTCCAAGCGCCGGCTCGGCGACTACGACCAGGCCTCGTGGTCGCCGAACGGGCTCCACGTGGTCGCCTCGACGCGGAGCCAGCTCGTCGCCGTCCGCCCGAGCGGCGAGGTGCGCTGGACGCTGGCCCGGCCGCGAGTCCACGACGCCCGCTGGTCGCCGAGCGGGTTCCGGATCGCGTACCTGAGCGGCTCGAACCTCCGGCTCGTCGCCGGCGACAGGACGGGCGACCGGCGGGTCGACGGCGCCTCGACCGTTGCGCCGGCCTGGCGGCCGGGGCAGCAGCACGTCCTCGCCTACGTCACCCCGGCCGGGCGGCTCAGGGTCGTCGACACGGACGCCGACCGAACGGTCTGGAGCGCGCCGGTGCGGGCGGTTCCGGCCCACGTCGAGTGGTCCGCGGACGGAACCCGGCTCCTCGCCGTCGTCCCGCTCTCGCCGAGCCGGTTCGCGCTGACCGTGTACGACGCGTCCGGCCGCCGGCTGCAGTCGCTCCCGCTGCCCGGTGCGTTCCGGGATGCCGCCTTCGCGCCCGAGGGCCACCGGCTCGCGCTCGCCCGGAGCCACGAGGAGCGGAGCGAGCTGCTCATCGTCGACGCCGACCTGCTGCGGCAGCAGGAGCCCGTCTTCCAAGGCAAGGGTGTCTTCAGCGACGTCACCTGGGCGCCGGGTGGACGCTGGCTCCTGCTCGGCTGGGAGAGCGCCGACCAGTGGCTCTTCGTCCGCTCGACGGACGTCGAGAAGATCAAGGCGGTCTCGAGCCTCGCCGTGCAGTTCGACCCGGGCGGGGACGGCGCAGGCGAGTTCCCGCGGGTCGAAGGCTGGTGCTGCGCACAGTAGGCTCCGGACGGTGCTGGCGGCCGGCGACCGCATTCCCGACGTGCAGGTGTGGCTCGCGCCCAGAGAGGGCGTCTCGCTTCACGACCTCGTCTCCGAGGGCCCGATCCTCCTCCTCTTCTACCTCTTCGACTGGTCGGGCACCTGAACGAACGAGATGGAGCTCCTGCGTGACAGGAGCCGGGAGTTCGAGGAGGCGGGAGTCCGGATCATGGCGGCGTCGCGCGACTCCGCCTGGTCGCACGTGGCCTGGATCCAGGCGCTCGACCTGACCTTCCCGCTGCTCTCGGACTGGAACGGCGACGCGGTTCGCGGCTTCGGGGTCGCGCAGGACTACCGGGGGATGAGCGACGTCGCCCAGCGGTCCGCGTTCCTCGTCGACACCGGCGGTACGGTCCGCGGCGCATGGGCCTACGAGGACGGCGACGTTCCGGACGTGGACGAGCTGCTCGCGGCCGCGCGGGCCTTGTCGGCCTCGTCCTAGTCCTCTACCTCGGCGCCGGCCTCGTCTCGACGTGGCCCGCGCTCCGCGACGCGCGCGCGGACTTCCTCGCGGAGGGGTTGCCCGGGCGTCCAGGGGCGGCGCAGCCCGGCGACCACCTGCAGACGGCCTGGCAGCTCTGGCTTCCCGGGCACCAGCTCCGGCGAGGAGAAGCGCCGTGGCTCGACCCGTACAGCTTCCAGCCCCAGGTCGACCCGCGGGTCAACTTCGCCGGCTGGCCGTTCGGCGCCGTCTTCGGGCCGCTGAAGGGCCTGCTCGGCGTGGTCGCCGCCTGGAACGTCTTCGTGCTGCTCGGCTACCTCGGCTGCGGCGCGCTGGCGTTCCTGTGGCTGCGCTCGATCGGGCTCGGCGTCGGGGCGGCGCTCGTGGGAGGTCTCGTCTTCGCGCTCGCGCCGTACCGTGCCGTGCAGGCGGGCGCCGGCCACCTCCTCGCCTGGATCTCGATGTTCCTGCCGCTCTCGCTCTGGGCCTGGGAGCGGCGCTGGTACTGGCTCACCGCAGCGGCTCTCGCGTCGATTCCGCTGTCGGGCCAGGTGCATCTCGCCCTCGGCGCGATTCCGTTCGTCACCGCGTACGCGCTGTTGCGGGGCGGCGACCGGCGCTGGGCCGGCGGGGCGGCGGCCGGCGCCGTCGGCGCCGGTCTCTTGGTCTGGGCGCTCTCGATCCGGGGCTCGATCGGGACCTCCCGCTCCTTCGCCTCGGTCGAGCGCTACTCGGCCGAGCTCGCGGACTTCGTCTCGCGCGACCCGCGCCACGGCCTCGAGCCGTTCGTCTTCGTCGGCTGGCTCGTGCCGCTCCTGGCGCTCCTGGGGCTTGTGTTTCATGTGACGAGGCTCACCGTCTTCCTCGCCTGCTCGGCGCTCGCCGCCTGCCTCCTGGCGCTCGGAGCCAATCTTCCGGGCTACGAGACGGCGTGGGAGGCCCTGCCCGGGCTGGGGAGCACCCGCGTCCCGGGGAGGCTGATGCCGATCGCCTGCCTGGCGATCGCCGCCCTTGCCGCGTTCGGCGCGCAGGAAACGGCTCGTCACATGAAACACAAGCTCGCGGGGGCCGCCGTCGCCGCAGTGGTGCTCGCGCTCGTCGCGATCGACCTGCGGATCGATGTGACCGCCTACCGGCCGACGGCCGCGGACGAGGGGAACCGGGCCTACGCGGCACTCGGGCAGCAGGGCGGCGGCCGACTGCTCGAGATGCCGGTGCACACGCCGGACCGCCACGAGGGGAGCGTCTACCTCTACTACGCGATGCAGGCGCCGCGCGAGCGCCCGGCCGGCTACTCGACCGTCGCACCGAGGGAGGCGGCCCGCGTCCTACGCGAGCTGCAGCCCTGCGCGGACGCGCGGCATCTCGCCGAGCTCGGCGTCCGGTACCTCGCCGTCCACGGACGCCCGCGCTGCGGCGTCGGCGGCCGGCTGCTCGCCCGCGACGGGCCCGTCGCGCTCTACGAGGCCTACATCCCCGTAGGCTGGTAGCCGTGGAGCTGGAGAGCTACACGTTCGTCCTCCTCCGGCGGGGCCCCCGAGCGGACGAGTTCGGCGAGAGCGAGCTGGCGGAGCTCCAGGCCGGGCATCTCGCGTTCCTCGATCGGATGCGGAACGAGGGCCACCTGCGGCTCTCGGGGCCCTTCCGAGGCCAGGAGGACGAGACGAAGCGCGGTTTCTGCCTCTACCGGACGAGCGTGGACGAGACGAGGCGGCTGATCGCCGAGGGCGATCCGTCGGTGCGCGCCGGCCGGATGGCGGTCGAGGCGATGACATGGCTGACGCCGAAGGGAGCGTTCGGCTGAGTGACGACCGGCTCGTGCGGGGCGACGACGGCGTCACCCGCTGCTTCTGGGGCGCCTCGCCGCCGGAGTACCAGGCGTACCACGACGCCGAGTGGGGCTTCCCCGTCGACGACGACCGGCGCCTGTTCGAGAAGCTCGTCCTCGAGGGCTTCCAGTCCGGGCTCTCCTGGCTGACGATCCTCCGCAAGCGCGAGAACTTCCGCAACGCCTTCGCCGGTTTCGACTTCGAGCAGATGGCGCGGTTCGGCGAAAAGGACGTCGAGCGGCTGCTCGGCGACGCCGGGATCGTCCGACACCGCGGGAAGATCGAGGCTGCGATCAACAACGCGCAGCGGGCGGTCGAGCTCGTCGCCGAGGAGGGCTCGCTGGCCACCTACGTCTGGCGCTTCGAGCCCGACCCGAAGTCTCGGCCGAAGCGGCCCACCTGGGACGAGCTGCTGGAGCTGGCCGAGACGCCGGAGTCCCGCGCGCTCGCGAAGGATCTGAAGCGCCGCGGCTGGCGCTTCGTCGGCCCGACGACGGTTTATGCCTTCATGCAGGCGATGGGCCTCGTCAACGACCACTTGCACGGCTGCGACGCGCGCGAGCACGCCGAGCTGGCGCGGGCCGAGTTCGACCGCCCGGCCTAGCTACATGCCCATCGAGTGGTAGCCGCTGTCGACGTACAGCGTCGTCGCCGTCACGTTGTCCGCCTCGTCCGAGAGCAGGTACGCGGCCGCGGCGCCCACGTCGTCCGCGTCGATCGGCCGGTGGAGCGGCGAGCGCTCCTCGACGATCGACTCCATCGTCGGAAAGCCGGCGATCGAGCGGGCGGCCAGCGTGCGCACCGGGCCGGCGGAGATCGCGTTCACGCGGATGTTCTTCTGCCCGAGGTCCCAGGCCAGGTACTGGACGGACGAGTCGAGCGCGGACTTGGCCACGCCCATGACGTTGTAGTGCGGCACCGCCCGCTGCCCGCCGAGGTACGTCATGGTCAGGATCGAGCCGCCCCCGGCCGCCTCCATCAGCGGCTCCGCCGCGCGTGCGAGGGCGACGAGCGAATAGGCGCTCACGTCAAGAGCCATCCAGAACCGGTCGCGCGGCGTATCGGTGAAGCGGCCCTCGAGATCCTCGGCGGCCGCGAAGGCGACCGAGTGGACGAGGAGGTCGAGCCCGCCGTCGAACGTCTCCCCCACGTCGCGCAAGACGCGGTCGACGTCCTCGTCCGACCGGACGTCGCACGCGGTGACAAGCGGGCTGGAGACCGACTCGGCGAGCTCGCGGACGTTCTTCTCGATCCGCTCGCCCTGGTAGGTGAAGGCGAGCTGCGCACCCTCCTCGGCCAACCTGCGGCCGATCGCCCACGCGATCGAGCGCTTGTTCGCGACACCGGTGACGAGCCCGCGCTTGCCCTCGAATCTCCCAGGCATCGAGGCGATCCTACGGTGTGACTACTCTGTACGTCTTGCGCCGCCAGCTCTTGCTCTTGGTCCCGATGGCGGCGCTTGCGCTCGCAGCGCCGGCCTCTGCCGCGCTCCGCCCGATCGAGCGGACGTTCGGCGACATCACGGTCCCGCGCGTCTCGAAGGGGACGCTCCGCGTCTCCGCGGCGCAGGGATCGGGGCGGATGACCGTGATCGCGACGCTGAGGCTCCCGCCGCTCGCGGCCGCGCGCGGCCCGGGCTTCTTCGCCACCCTCGGCCCGAGCCGGCTCGACACGGCCAGCGCATCGTCGCGCTCCTACCTCGCGCGCGTGCAGGCCGAGCAGGCCGCCGCGGCCCGCGCGATCCGCACCGCCGTCCCCGGGGCGCGGCTCGTCCACCGGTTCCAGGTCGTGCTGAACGGGATCACCGTCGAGCTCCCGGTGGCGGACCTCCCGAAGCTCCAGGCGCTCAGCTCCGTCGCCCGCGTCTACCCGAGCGTGCGCCACTTCCTGAAGACGAACCGAAGCCCCGGCGTGATCGGCGCGACCGCGTTCACGGCGGGGACGGGCGCGACCGGCGCCGGCGTCAAGATCGCGGTCGTCGACGACGGGATCGACCAGACGAACCCGTCCTTCAGCCCGGGCGGGTTCGCGTATCCGCCCGGCTTTCCGAAGGGGCAGACCGCCTACACGACGCCGAAGGTGATCGTGGCCCGCAGCTTCACCGCGCGCGGCTCCGGCACCCGCGGTCGCCTCCCCGTCGACTCGCGCGTCTCCTTCCACGGGACCCACGTCGCGGGCATCGCCGCCGGCCGCGCCGGAACCGCCTCCCCGGGCGGCCGCGACCACCCCCCGACGGCGGGACTGAGCGGCGTGGCGCCGAACGCCTGGATCGGGAACTATCGCGTCTTCAACGTCCCGACCCCGGCCGGGCACATCTCGACGACGGGACAGACCGTCGCCGCCTTCGAGCAGGCCGTCCGCGACGGAATGGACGTCATCAACTACTCCGGCGGCTCGCCCGCGATCGACCCGCGCACGGACGCGATGATGGAGACGGTCGCGAACGTCACGCGCGCCGGTGTCGTCGTCGTCGCCTCCGCCGGGAACGACCGCGACGACTTCGGCCTCGGCTCGACCGGCTCGCCGTCCACCTCGCCGGAGGCGATCGGCGTCGCGGCCACGTCCAACACGCACGTGTTCGCGCCTGCACTCGCCGTCAGCGATCCCGGCGCCCCGGCGTCCGTCCGGCGGATCCCGTTCAAGCCGGACGCCCTCGGCGCGCCCTCGTCCTGGGGGCAGACCGACCGGTCGCTCGTCGACGTCGGCTCGATCACAGGGACGAACGGCCAGCCCGTACCGACGCAGCTCTGCGGAATCGGGCGCGATCCCAACGCCGGAACCAACCCGCTGCCGCGCGGGTCGCTCGCCGGCTCGTTCGCGCTGATCTCCCGCGGCCGCTGCAGCATCTTCTCCAAGGCGGCCCGTGCGGCCGCGGCGGGCGCGGCGGGCCTCGTGATCGTCGACAACCGCTTCGGCGAGGCGAACCCGATCCCGCTCCTAGTCTCCGTGCGCGCCGGGATGATCTCCGACCTCGACGGCGCGAACTTGCGCGCGTACCTCGCGACGCGAGGAGGCCGCGCACCGATTCGCATCGGGCCGGGGGTCACCGAGATCGAGACCGGGCGGAGCGGGATCATCACGAGCTTCTCCGCCGGCGGCCCGACCGCATTCGGCCACAACCTGAAGCCGGACCTCGCCGCGCCGGGCGGCGAGATCCTCTCTGCGACCCTCCCCGGGTTCACGGGCGGCTCACGGTTCGCCAACTTCGACGGGACGAGCATGTCGGCGCCGCATGTCACCGGCGCGGTCGCGCTCCTCCGCGAACGGCACCGTGAGTGGACGGTGCGGCAGGTGAAGTCCGCGCTGATGTCGACTGCCGTTGCGGCGTGGGGCAACAGCGCGCGGACGCAGGAGGCCCCGGTGCTCCTGCAGGGCGCCGGCCTCGTCAACGTGCAGGCCGCCGACGACCCGAAGATCTTCGCGGAGCCCGGGTCGCTCTCATTCGGAGACCTCAACCTGGTCGCCGCAGTCACCTCGAAGCAGCTCCTGCTCTCGATCCGGGACGCCGGCGGCGGCGGCGGCACGTGGACAGTCGAGCTCCGGCCGCAGTCCGCGTCGGCCGGCGCGACCATCGAGGTTCCTTCGAGCGTCACGATCCCGCCCGGAGGCGCGTCAGACGTCCAGGTGACCGCGCGCGCCGACGGCGGGGCGCCGAAGGGCGACAACTACGGCTTCGTCGTACTCCGGCAGGGCGCCGTCACGCGCCGGGTGCCCTACGCGTTCTTCCTCACGCGGCCGGGGCTCGCGGGCGTCACCGCCCGTCCGCTCGCGCGCGTCCAGACCGGCACGACCGCGTCGGGAACGTCGTTCGCCGACCGCTACCGGTTCCCCGCGGCGCCCTTCGGCCACCCACCGGATTACGGCGCCGGCCCGGACATGGTGGAGGACGGCGCCGAGCGGCTGTACTCGATCCGGGTCCGGAACCGGGTCGTCAACGTCGGCGCGGCCGTGATCACCTCGTCGCCCAACTCGGCGATCGACCCGTTCTTCCTCGGCGCCAAGGACGAGAACGCGGTTCAGGGCTACGTCGGGACGCCGACGAACATCAACGGGCTGACGATCGGCTACGGGCTCGCGATCGGGGCGGCCGGCGCGGTCTTCGCCCCCCCGGGCACGTACTACGTCGCCGTGGACTCCGGCCGTGACGAGTTCACGAATCAGCGGCGGGCGGGCAGCTACCGCCTGCGCTCGTGGGTCAACGACATGCATCCGCCGTCGGTGCGGCTCCTGACGACCCGGGTCACGGCCGGCCGGCCGACGCTCGCGGTTCAGACGCTCGACCGCGGGGCGGGCGTCGACCCGTTCTCCCTGACCCTAGGCTACGGGCGCGTCCTGGTCGCGGCGGCCGCCTACGACCCGTTCTCCGGGGTCGCGATCTTCGCGCTTCCCCCGGCGGCGCCGGCCATCCGCGCCGGCAGGCTGAACGCGCTCTTCCAGTCCGCGGACTACCAGGAGGCAAAGAACGCGGACGTCTTCGGGGACGAGCTGATGCCGAACACGCGCGTGAAGGCCACGCGGGTCCGGGTCGTCTCCGGCCCGACGCTGACGTGGCTGCTGCCGCTCCCGCGGACCTGCGTCGCCCGGACCGTGCCGCTGCTCGTCGTGGCGAGCCCACCGGCGAAGGCCCGCACCGCACGGTTCTTCGACGGCAAGCGGCAGATCCGCGTGCTGCGCCGCAACGCCGCCGGCCTGTACGCGACCACTTGGCGGACGGCCGGTGCCAAGCGCGGCGCGCACACGCTCCGCGCGGTCGTACAGGTGGCCGGCAAGCGCGTCGAGGCGACGCGCGTCGTCCGCGTGTGCCGGTAGCGGTCGTCACCGGCGGCAGCTCGGGGATCGGCGCGGCCGTCGCACGACGTCTCCGGCAGCGCGGCTGGGACTGCGTGCTCGTGGCGCGCGACGAAGAGCGGCTCCGCGCGACCGCGGAGGAGCTCGGGGCCGAGTACGAGGTCTGCGACGTCGGCGACCGCGAGGCCGTCGACCGGATGGCCGCCGCCGTCCGCGAGCGGCATCCGGCGGTCAAGCTGCTCGTCAACAACGCCGGCATCTCCGGGCGGACGCCGGGCGACCGGCGCCGGAAGGGCTTCATCGAGACCGACCCCGAGTGGATCGAGGAGCTCTTCCGGGTCAACCTTCTCGGCGCCGTCTGGTGCCTGCGCGCCTTTCTCCCCGCGCTCGATGCGGCCCGGCCCGCGCACGTCGTGAACGTGGGCTCGGTTGCCGGCACCGTCGCCGTCCCGCCGGGGCTGTACTCGGCGACGAAGCACGCGCTGGTCGCCTTCTCCCGCTCGCTCGCGGCGTCGCTGCCCGCCCGGGGGATCCACGTCCACACGGTCAATCCGGGATTCGTGGAGACGCCCGGTTTCCCGCAGCGCGGCGTCCTCGGGAGTTGGCTGCTGGAAGCCGCGGTCGTGGGCCCGGACTACGCGGCCCGCAGGATCGTCTCCGCCGTGGAGCACAACCGCCCGGAGGTCTTCGTGCCCGGCTGGTACCGGGTGCCCGCGGTCCTGCAGGCGCTCGCGCCGGGACTCGTCAGCCGCCTGCTGGCACGGCGGCGGTAACTTCCCTCTCGTGACCGTCGAGCTCTTCTACTGGGAGGGCTGCCCGTCGTACCCGGAGGCACGCGAGCTGCTCGAGGACGTCCTCCGGGAACGCGGCCTCGACGTGCCGATCGACCTCCGGCACGTCGGTACGCGCGAGGAGGCGGCCGAGCTGCGCTTCCCCGGCTCGCCGACGATCCGGGTCGACGGGCGCGACGTCGACCCGGCCGGCGCCGACGAGCCTCCCTCGCTCAGCTGCCGGATCTACCACCTGCCCGACGGTCGCGTCTCGCCGATCCCGTCCCGCGAACAGCTCGAGGAGGCCCTCGCATGAGCCTGACGCTCGCCACAGAGGCACCGCCGTTCGACCTTCCCGGCGTCGACGGCCGCAACCACTCGCTCGACGACTACGCCGACGCGCCGATCCTGGCCGTGGTCTGGTCGTGCAACCACTGTCCGTACGTGATCGCCTGGGAAGGGCGGATGAAGGCGCTCCAGGAGGAGTACGGCGACCGGGGCTTCCGGCTCGTCGCGATCAACTCGAACGACGCCGAGAACTACCCGGCCGACTCGTTCGAGGCGATGCAGGCGCGGGCGCGGGAGCAGGGCTTCAACTTCGACTACCTGTACGACGAGGACCAGTCCGTCGCGCAGGCGTACGGGCCGGAGCGGACGCCCGAGGTGTTCCTCTTCGACCGCAACCGGAGGCTCGTCTACCACGGCGCCATCGACGACAGCCGCGAGGAGGGCGCCGTGCAGGAGCGTTACGTGCGCGACGCCATCGAGGCGCTGCTCACGGACCGGGACCCGCCGGTGGCCGAGACCCCGCCCGTCGGCTGCACGGTGAAGTGGAAGGGCTGAGCGCGACGCGCGCCGAGTGGTCGTAGTCCAGGCGCACCCGGCCTCCTCCCCGCTGCGAGCCTACTGAGAAGGCCCGCACGCGTGTGAAACGAGTGCGTCAGGAATCGGTGCCGGCGGACCGGCCGCGCCGGACGAGCTCGAGCGCCTCATCGCGCGTCGAGATCGTCCCGGCGGCGCGCTCCTCGGCGATCCGCTCCAGCCACTCGCCGATCTCGGGCCCCGGCGGGAGGCCGAGCTCGTCCCCGCGCACGAGCGGTTGCGGAGGGTCGTTCGTCCGCGCCGCCTCGATCGCCCGCACGAGGTCGGCGTCGCCGCCGGCGAACCGCGCCGCGTCGATGGCCCACGGCTCGGTCGCCCGGCGGAAGCGGTGGAGCTCCCGCGGGGACAGGTCGCCGGGGAGCTCCGCGCGCAGCACCTTGCCCGCATAGCGCCGCAGCTCGTTCGAGACCGGCAGCTGCCCGAGCCGGTGGCCGAAGACGGCGACCAGGCGCAGCTCGGCCGTCGTCTCGCCGAGCTCGCGGAGCCGGTCGACCGAGCCGCCGAGCGGTGCCAGCAGGCCCAGCTCCTCGAGGCGCTCGAAGCCGTCGGCGCCGAGCCGCTCGAGCTCGGCGAGGATCCGTTCGCCGGCCGGGCGCGTGACGAGGCCGGCGTTCGCCCTGACGAGCCGCTCCGTCTCGGCGTCCAGCCGGAAGCCGAGCTCGCTCTCGAGGCGAGCGGCCCGAAGGAGGCGCAGGGGATCGTCCTGGAAGACCCCCGGGCCGACGGCCCGCAACGTCCGGCGCTCGAGGTCGCCGACCCCGCCGAACGGATCGAGCGGCTCGCCGCCGGCCAGCGGTCTCGCGATCGCGTTGATCGTGAAGTCGCGCGTTGCCAGGTCGTCGTGGATCCCGTCCGGCAGCGGCGTGAAGTCGACGGTTCGATCCTCGGGGAGCGCCACCCGCCAGGCGCCGTGGCGCTCGGAGAGCGGGAACGGGGCCCCCTCGGAGCGCCGCGCGTAGCGGCGCGCCGCCTGCTCGGGCTCGCGGCAGGCGATGTCGAGGTCGACGACCGGCCGGCCGAGCAACTCGTCACGCACGGCGCCGCCGACGATCCAGGCCTCCTCCCCCGCCAGCACCTCTTGCGCTGCCTCAAGCATCGATCACCGTCCGCCGGGCCCGGGCCGGCCCGGACTCGATCCGCGACACGAGCTCGTAGTTGATCGTGTCCGCGACGCGCGTATGGTCTTCGACCAGGACGCCGTCCCCGATCAGCGTCACCGGCGCGTCAATGGGCTCCTGCTCGTCGAGCCGGACGGCGATCGCGTCCATCGAGACCGTGCCGACGACCAGGCAGCGCCTGCTGCCGACGACCACCTCCGTCCCGGTCATGTCGCGGCGGAACCCGTCCGCGTAGCCGACCGGCACGACGCCGATCCACGTGTCCTCCTGGGCGACGAACCGACGGCCGTAACCCGTGCTCTCGCCGGCGCGCAGGCGCTTGACCTGCGCGAGCCGGCTCTCCCAGCGCAGCGCCGGCTCGAGGCCGTCGTCGGCCGGGTCGCCGCCGAACGGCGAGAGCCCGTAGAGGGCGATCCCGCAGCGGGCGGCGTCGAAACGCGCCTCCGGGATCCGGAGTGCCGCCGCGCTGTTCGCGGCGTGCCGGACGAGCTGCGGGTGACCCTTCGTCGCCTCCTCGAAGCGGGCGACCTGCGCGCGGGCGACCTCCGCGTCGCTGTCCGCGGTCGCGAGATGCGTCATCAGGCCGACGACCTCCGCGCCCACCTCGGGGAGCTCCGAGAGCCCCCAGCGGCCCATCCCCGTGTCGAGCTTCAGGTGGGCGCGGACGCCCTCCGGCACCGGCAGCTCCCAGACCGCGAGCTCGAGGTCGGCCGCGCGGGCGAGTGCGATCTCGCGGCCCGCCGACGGGCCCATGACGAGGATCCGGACGCCCGAGAACTCCGCCCGCAGCTCCAGCCCCTCGGCGACCGTGGCGACGCAGAGCGCGCTCGCGCCCTCGGCGAGCACCGCTCCGGCGACGTCGACCGCCCCGTGGCCGTAGCCGTTCGCCTTCACGACCGCCCAAAGCGCCGAGCCCTCGAGCGCCTTCAGCAGCCTGCGGGCGTTCCGCCGCACCGCGCCGAGGTCGATCGTGATCTCGGACCTATGCATCGAGGACGCGCGGGAGAGCCTCCAGCAGGTCGCCGGCCATCAAGCCCGAGCGCCGACCGGAGGCGGCGACGGCGTCCGTATGCGCCCGGACGGCGGCCGCCGCGGCCAGCCGCGGCTCCATGCCCTTGGCGAGGAACGCGGCAACGACGCCCGTGAGGACGTCTCCGGTTCCCGCCGTCGCGAGCGCGGGGTCGCCGCCGGCGACGAGCGGGCCCTCGCCCGGCGCGCCGACGAGCGTCCCCTCTCCCTTCAGGACGACCACGCAGCCGAAACGCTCGACCCCGCGCCGGAGCGCCTCCAAGCGGTGCGCGTCGACCCAGCGCGACTCCTCGCCCAGGAGGCGCCCGAGCTCGCCCGAGTGCGGGGTGAGAACCGTCGGAGCTGCCCGCTCGAACGGCTCCAGGCTCCACAGCGCGTCTGCGTCGACCACGGCAGGGAGCTCGGTCTCCTCCAGGAGGCGGCGGACGAGCTCTCCGCGATCCCTGCCGAGCCCGGGCCCGACCGCCAGGGCGCTGGCGCGCTCCCGGCCCTCCCAGACCTCGTCGAGCGGGCGCTTGACAGCCTCGCGCAGGCGCGTCTCGATGACAGGTAGCGACTCCGCCGGCGCGGCGACGGCGACGTAGCCCGCGTCCGCGCGGAACGCCGCCTCGGCGGTGAGCGTCACGGCGCCGGTCATCCCCGGCGAGCCGCCGACGACGAGCACCGATCCGGCCGTGTACTTCGTGTCGCCCGGCTTGCGGCGCGGCACGAGCCGGACGATCTCCGGGAGCACGCGTGCGTGCTCGGCAGGGCCGTGGGCGAGCCCGATGTCGGCGACGACGACCTCGCCCGCGTGGAACCGGCCGGGCGCGACCTCGTGCCCGACCTTCCACCCGTGGAACGTGACGGTGACGGCCGCCGTGACCGCGTCTCCCGGGACCTCGCCGGTGGAGCCGTCGACGCCGGATGGGATGTCCACGGCGACGACAGGCCTGCCCGACTCATTCATCGCCCGAATCTGCGCGGCGGCGCCCTCCCGCGGCGGGGGACGGAAGCCGGTGCCGAACAGCGCGTCGAGGACGACGTCGGCCTCGCCGAGCGAGCGTTCCTCCCAGCCGGCCGCACGCAGGAGCTCGGCCGCGATCCTTCCGTCACCGCCGTTCGCGCCGCCGCCGCAGACCGCAGCGAACGAGCGGCCGTTGGGGAACCGCCGCAGGACCTCGTCGGCGACTGCGGCTCCCGCCCGCCGCATCAGCTCCTCGACGTCGTGCCCCTCCTCCGCCGCGCGCATCTCGGCGGCGGTGTAGAGCGGCTCAAGAGGTTCCAACATCGTGTGCCTCGTCGCCGGGGTGCGCTGGGTGGTGCGAGGGTAGGACGCAGGGAGCGTCCATATCAGTCAGATATGGACGCGACTGAGGACGCCGCCTCGCGCCGCACAGCGCGGCCCGGCGGCACAAGGCTCATGGTGTTGGAGCCTCTAAGCATCCGGGTCGGCCACCACGCAGACCGCGCTCGCCAGCTCGCGCGAATGCGACATCGAGAGGTCGATCGGGCCGGCCTCGACGCGCTCCGCCCACTTCGCGACCCGGCCGGTCAGCGTGACGGACGGCTTCGGCCGGCCGGCAATCTCGATGTCGCGCCAGGCGAAGAGCCGCGCCACCCCGAGCCCGAGCGCCTTGCCCACGGCCTCCTTGCCCGCGAACCTGGCCGCGTAGTGCTGCGCCGGGTTCTGCCGCGCGTCGCAGTAGGCCTGTTCCGCCTGCGTGAAGCAGCGGTCTCGGAAGCCCTCGTACCGCTCGAGCGCCGCGCGGATCCTCCCGATCTCGATCATGTCGACGCCGACCCGGGTCATTGCGCCTCCAGCCATTCGGGGAAGTCGGCGATCGAGGACAGGATCGCGTCGGGCCTGACCATTCCGCGCTCGACGGCGTCCGGCCGAAACTTGCCCGTCCGGACGAGCGCGGTTTTCAGCCCGTGCTTCTGCGCGCCGGCGACGTCGGCCTCGATGTCGTCTCCGACCATCCACGTCATCTCCGCATCGGCGTCGAGTGCCTCGAGCGCGGCCTTGAAGTAGGGCGCGCTCGGTTTGCCGACCACCGTCGCCTCGACCTCGGCCGCGTACTCGAGGCCGGCGACGAAGCAGCCCGAGTCCAGCAGCGGCCCGCGCGAGGTCTGCCACCACCGGTTCTTGTGCAGGCAGTAGAGCTCCGCACCGAGCTCGAGCTCCGCGAAGGCGCGCGCGAGGTTCATGTAGGAGAAGACGCGGTTCGTCTCCTCGGTCTCGTCCGCGCCGCCCAGCAGCACCGCGTCCGCCTCCTCCCAGACGAGCTCGACGTCGCCCAGGTCGTCCAGGACCGCCGCCATCGTCAGCGCGAGTACGCGCTTGCCGGCGAGCGCCCGCGCCGCTGCGACCGCAGTGGTCTGAAGCTCGTCCTCCTCGAGGTCGAACCCGCCCGAGCGCAGTCCCTCGACGAGCGAGCGCCTCGACTGCGTGGTGTTGTTGGTCACGAACCGGAGGCGATGACCGTTCTCGCGCAGGCGCCGGACGGCCTCCACCGCGCCGCGGATCGGCTCGCCGGAGACGTGAAGGACCCCGTCGATGTCCAGGAGAATGGCGGCCATGGACGGCGAGTCTATTCAGGTGACGCGGACGGTCGCGATTCCCGTGTCGGAGATCGAGCTGCGCTTCTCGAGGTCGAGCGGACCGGGCGGGCAGCACGCCCAGAAGTCCGAGACGAGAGTCGAGGCGATCCTCGACGTGGAGCGCTCGAGCGGCCTCAGCCCCGCGCAGAAGGCGCGCGTCGTCGGCAAGGCCGGGCCGGTGCTCCGCGCCGTGGCCCAGGACGAGCGCAGCCAGCTCCGAAACCGCGAGCTCGCCGTCGAGCGCCTCGTGGAGTCCCTGCGCGAGGCGCTGCGCGTGCGGCGGCCGCGCCGTCCCACGCGGCCGACGGCGGCCGCCAAGGAGCGGCGCCTGGAACAGAAGCGCCGCCGGGCGGAGACGAAGCAGCTACGGAGGAAACCGGAGGACTAGGAGCCGCCGCTCGCTATTCCACAGTGACGGTCTTCGCCAGGTTGCGCGGCTGGTCGACGTTGAGGCCGCGGAGCCGCGCGATGCGGTAGGCGAGGAGCTGGAGCGGCACGACGGCCAGGGCGGCCTGGAGGAACGCCGGCGTCCGGGGCACGTAGATGACGTCGTCGGCGTGGTGCTGGATGTCCTCGTTGCCGTCCGTCGCGATCGCGATCACGTGCGCGCCCCGGGCCCGGGTCTCCTGGATGTTGGAGACGATCTTGTCGTAGACGTGGATGTTGGTCGCGACGACGACGACGGGGGTGCCCTCCTCGAGCAGCGCGATCGGCCCGTGCTTCATCTCGCCGGCGGAGTACGCCTCGGTCGGGATGTAGGAGATCTCCTTCAGCTTGAGCGCGCCCTCGAGGGCGACCGGCAGGCCGATGTGGCGGCCGAGGTAGAGGAAGAAGTCCTGCTGGTAGAAACGCTGGGCGATCTCCTCGACCGGGTGGTCGCCGTCGAGGAACGCCGCGATCTTGTCCGGCAGCGTGTAGACCTGGTCGACGATGTAGGAGATCTCGTCGGGCGGCAGCGTCCCGCGCACCTCGGCGAGCTTGAGGCCGACGAGGTACAGGAGCGCGACCTGTGCCGTGAACGTCTTCGACGCGGCGACGCCGACCTCGAGCCCGCAGCGCGTGAAGAGCGAGGAGTCGACCTCGCGCGTGATGTGGGAGCCCATCATGTTCGTGATCGCGACGGTGTGGGCGCCCTTCTCGCGCGCGAGCCGCATCGCGCCGACCGTGTCTCTGGTCTCGCCGGACTGGGAGATCCCGATCACGAGCGTGTTCTCGTCGATCACCGGGTTCCGGTAGATCCACTCCGAGGCGATGTCGGGCTCGACGGGGATCCGCGACCACTCCTCCAGCACGTAGCGGCCGACCACGCCGGCGTGGTAGGCGGTGCCGCAGGCGAGGATGACGATCCGCCGCAGGTCGCGAACCTGCTGCTCGTCCATCCCGAGCCCCTCGAGGACGAGCTTCCCATGGCGGGCCCGGTCGCCGATCGTCTCGGCGATCGACTCCGGCTGGTCGTAGATCTCCTTCAGCATGAAGGTCTCGTAGCCGCCCTTCTCGGCGCTCTCGTCGTCCCAGTCGAGCTCGAGCGGCTCGTGCTCGACCGGCTGCCCGTCGGCCCGCACGAAGCTGACCGAGTCGGGCGTGATCGAGACGATGTCCCCGTCGTCCGGGAAGAGCACGGTGCGCGTCTCTCCCAGGAACGCCGCGGCGTTCGACGCGAGGAAGTTCTCGCCCTGCCCGAGGCCGACGACGAGCGGCGTCTGGTGACGCGCGCCGACGAGCAGGCGCGGGTGGTCGCGGTGGATCGCCACGAAGGTGAAGTGGCCCTCGAGCTCGGCGAAGGTCTTCACGACCGCGTCGGTGAGGTCGCCGTCGTAGTGCGACTCGATCAGGTGGGCGACGGTCTCCGCGTCGGTCTCCGAGCTGAACGCGTGGCCGTCCTCGTGGAGCCTCGCCTTCAGCTCCCGGTAGTTCTCGACGATCCCGTTCAGGACAATCGCCAGCTGGCCGTCCTCACAGGCGGTCAGCGGATGCGCGTTCCCCTCGGTGACCCCGCCGTGCGTCGCCCAGCGCGTGTGGCCGAGGCCGGTGCTCGAGTGCGAGCCGTTCGACGACGTGGCCTGCTTCAGGAACTGGAGGTTGCCGACGGCCCGGACGTAGTCGAGGCCGTGATCCTCGAGGAGGGCGATCCCGGCGGAGTCGTAGCCGCGGTACTCCAGGCGCTCGAGACCCTGGAGGAGCAGTGGCTTCGCCGCTCGCGGCCCGACGTATCCGATGATTCCGCACACCCGGGGACCCTCCTTCGACGTAGTGGCCGCCTGTCGACTCCCCTCGAAAACGCACAAGAGCCCGGCCGCAGCCCGACCCCATCTTCGCGGTCGGTTAGCCGAGCTCTCGACGAACGAGAGCCGTGACTCTAGCACAGAGGGAGGCCGCTTCTCGCTCGTTTTCGGCCTCCGCGAGAATCCTGACAAGAGGTTCGGTTCCGGAGGGACGGACGAGCACCCGAGCGCCCCCGTCCAGGTCGCGGTTGAGGCTCTGCACCTCGGCGAGCAGGTCGTCGGGGAGCTCGCGGATCGTCACCGGGAGGTTCTCCTTCACCTGCGCGAAGCGGGGCATCACGGCCGCCGCCTCGGCGAGGCTGCGGCCCTCCAGCGCGCGGCAGAGGAGGAGGGCGGCCGCGAGCCCGTCGCCCGTCACGTGGCCGTCGAGGCAGATCAGGTGGCCGGACTGCTCGCCGCCGAGGATCGCGCCCTCGCGGCGGAGTGCCTCGAGGACGTAGCGGTCGCCCACGTCGGTCGTCACGACCCGGATCCCGTTGTCGGCCATCAGCCGGTGGAAGCCGAGGTTCGTCATCACGGTGACCACGACGGCGTCGACGCCGAGGTGCAGGGCGAGGATGGCCAGGATCTGGTCGCCGTCGACGATCTGGCCGGCGCCGTCGACGGCGAGCATGCGGTCGCCGTCGCCGTCGAAGGCCACGCCGAGGTCAGCCCCCCTCGCGACGACCTCGCGCTGGAGCGCGGCGAGGTGGGTTGCGCCCGAGTCGACGTTGATGTTCGTGCCGTCGGGCCTGTCGGCGATGGCGACCACGTCCGCGCCGAGACGCTCGAACGCGGCGGGCGCGATCCCCGAGTAGGCGCCGTTCGCGCAGTCGACCGCGATCCGCACGCCGTCGAGCGGCGAGCCGAAGCGATCGAGAACGTGATCCATGTAGCTGTCCGCGGCCACGGCGACGTGGTCTATCGAGCCGCGCTCGGGACGAGGCGGCTCGTCGAGGAGCGCCTCGATCTCCTCCTCCGCCGCGTCGGTCAGCTTCTGCCCGTCGCCGTCGAAGAACTTGATCCCGTTGTACTCGGGCGGGTTGTGCGACGCGGAGACGACGATCCCGAGGTCGAGCGCCAGCAGGGCGACGGCGGGCGTCGGCAGCACCCCGCCGAGCACCGCGTTGCCGCCGACCGACGCGACGCCCTCGGCGAAGGCCTCCTCCAGCATCGGCCCCGAGCCGCGCGTGTCCCGCCCGACGAAGACGCGCCCGCCGCCGGACCAAAGCGCCGCCGCGCGGCCGAGCCGCTCGACGAGGTCGACCGTCAGCCCCTCGCCGACGATCCCGCGAACGCCGTCGGTGCCGAAGTACCTCCGCACGGCCGCGAACCTTAAGCGGAAAGCCTCGCCCAGGAACCGGCTTTGCCGGTTCCTCCACAGCGGCTGCTGGAGACGGAAAGCGGTAGAGCGCGTCTGGGCCGCGCGGCGCGAAGCGCCGCCCGGCTTCATCGGGTCGCTGAAAGTCGGGAGACTTTCAGCGAAAGCGAGCGCCCCTCGTTACCGCTTACTGAACTGAGGAGCCTTGCGAGCTTTATGGAGGCCGGCTTTCTTGCGCTCCACGATGCGGGCGTCGCGCGTGAGGAAGCCCTCGCGCTTGAGCACCGTCCGGAGCTCCGGATCGGCCTCGACGAGCGCCCGCGCCAGGCCGTGGCGGATCGCCTCAGCCTGGCCCGTCGGGCCGCCGCCCTCGACGCGGACGCGCAGGTCGTACGTCCCTTCGGCGCCGGCGACCTTCAGCGGCGCCATCAGCGCCGTGCGATGCGTCGCGCGCGGAAAGTACTCCTCGATTGTGCGGCCGTTGATCCAGGTCGCCCCGTCGCCGGGACGCAGGATCACGCGCGCGATCGACGTCTTCCGCTTGCCGGTGCCCTGGTACTGGGCGAGAGCGCTCATGAGGTGACCTCCTCCGGCAGCGGCTTCGGGTCCTGGGCCTCGTGGGGATGCTCGGGCCCAGCGTAGATCTTGAGCTTCGTCAGCTGGGCGCGGCTGAGCCGGTTCCGGGGCAACATTCCCTTGACCGCCTTCCGGAGGACCTCCGTCGGGCGCCGCTCGAGCTGCTCGCGGAGGGTGCGCGTCCGAAGGCCGCCGGGATAGCCCGAGTGCCGGTGGTAGAGCTTCTCGTCGAGCTTCTTGCCGGTGACGGCGATCTTCTCCGCGTTCACGACGATCACGAAGTCACCGGTGTCGACGTGCGGCGTGTACTGCGCCTTGTGCTTGCCGCGAAGCGTGTCCGCGATGCGCGTGGCCAGACGCCCGAGGGTCTGCCCCTCGGCGTCCACGACGTACCAGCGGCGATCGACCTCGCCCGGCTTTGCATTCCACGTTTTGCCCATACGGAAGTGCGGCGGACCCCCGGCCCGCCGGCGGTGGATGGTAGCAGGCGAATTCAGGACTCCTCGCCGTCCTTGCGCTGGCCGACCCAGACGGCGAGGGCGATCGCGACGATTAGGAGCGCCGACGAGGCCTCGACGATCGCGCCCGCGAGCCCGCCGTGGGCGACTAGCCCGAGGACAGCAGCCACAGGCCGGTGCAGGTGTAGAGGACCATGAGCGCGAGCATCGCGTACTGCGTGCGGATCGCGGTCTTCGCCGAGGAGAACATCGAGATCGCCCGGTCGTGCGCCAGCGCGAGCCCGAGCACGTGGCCGACGACGAGCACGCCGACCTGCACGTACCAGACCGTGTTCGGGGCGAAGACGTTCTCGGCCGGCCTGAAGTCCGCCGTCCCGAAGAGATCCCAGCCCTTCCCGAAGGGATCCGACGCCAGGAAGATCGCGTCCTGCCCGGCGTCGACGAGCAGCGTGAAGTAGTGCGCGACGAGGTAGGCGAGCGCGATCGGGATCAGGCTGCCCACGAACGCACCGGCGAGCGGGGCGTCGGTGTGCCCGATCGCCTTCGCGGCCAGGACGGCGAGCGCATAGAAGAGCCCGATCGCGACGACCGCAGCCAGGAGCCCCAGCAGGTTGAAGCCGAGCGAGACGAAGTCGGCCTTCGTCGGCGAGTCGACGATGTAGCGGACCTCGAGCTCGTACAGCTGGTCCTGCCACCACGTCGCCCGGCTGAGCCCGTCGAACGCGACCGACCCGAGCATGACCGAGACGAAGGCCACCGTCCCGTGCCTCGCGTCCCCGAGCACGAGGCCCGACAGCGGCGGACGCACGACCACCGTCCGGCGGCCGTCCTCGTCGCGGACGGCGAACGCCGAGATCCGCGAGAGGAGGTCGAAGTAGACGTTGAACGCCTCGCCGTTCTCGAGCCAGGCCCGGCGCCCGTAGACGAGCATCCCGGCCCAGGTCACCCAGCTGTAGACGACGATCGCGAGCGCAAGCGTCCGCGGCTCGGCCGAGCGGGGCCAGGCGAGCTCGAGCGTCGCGAAGGCGAGGAGCAGCACGGCGGCGGGCCAGCGGCCGAGCCGTTCGGGATAGACGGCCGCCGGCTCCCAGGACCGGCCGAGCCGCGCCCAGAGCCAGGCGATCGCGTCGGCCACGGCCCGCCACGGGTTGAGCACGCTCCAGAGGTTCCCGAAGACGACGATGAGCGGGACGAGCCCGAGCCAGAAGACGACCCAGATGAAGACGGGCGCGATGTTGTCGGCCGCATCCGGCCGGCCGAAGAGCGCGGCGAGCCAGACGACGAGCAGCAGCCCGGCCGCGACTCCCCCGAGGATGATCCGCCAGCCGGGCCAGAGGATCAGGCGCTGCCAGCCCTCGTCGAGCGGCCGCCCCCGCTCGCGGGCTGTCAGCCGCGGCTCCTTCCAGAGGACGCCGAGGGCGACGAAGGAGAGGATCAGGACGAGCGAGGCGCCGTAGTAGAACATCCAGCGCGGGATCGGGAGGTCCTGGATCTCGCCGATGCCGTGGGCGAGCGGAAGCGCGGCGTTCACGGCTTCGTGGTGATCGTGGCGATCTGGACGCCGCGATCCTCGAGCTCGGCCTCGACGGTGCCGACGATCGTCGCCCGGAAGGAGATCTGTGCCGGCTGTCCCGGTGCGACGTCCCGCATGATGTCGTAGCCGTGGAGGTGGACGTGGTCCGCCACGTCCGAGGTGACGACGAGGACGACGCGGCGTCCCTTCGCGACGGTGACCCTTCGCGGACCGCCGACCGGAACCCCGTCGCGGATCGTGATCGGGACGCGCGCGGGCGGCGGCGGGCCTGGCGGAGGAGGCGGCGGCGTTGGCTGGGACGTGGTCTCCGTTTCCTGCGTCGTCGTCGCCTGCGCCGTCGTGCCAGGGCTTGCGGTCTCCTCGTCGTCGGTCGGTCGGAGGATCACGAAGAGGCTCGCGGCGAGGATCACGGCGGCGACGAGCAGGAGGATCGACCTGGGACGCATCTCAGCGTATGGATAGCAGCAAGCCCTCGCGGAAGGCGGCGGCGCCGCCGTGCGAGGGGTGGCGCACGTAGCGGCCGCCGAGGACGGCGTGCGCGAGGCGGCCCACGGGGATGGGAGTCCGTCCGGAGAGGAGCACGCGCAGGAAGGGCATCGCCTCCCGTACTTCGGCGCTCGTCGGCCGCCGGTTCGCCGCCTCCGTCCCGGGATGGGTGGGCACGACGTTCCAGAGCAGCACCTCCTCCTCGGCGCCGAGGTCCGAGAGCGCGCGGTGGACGATGGTCGCGCTCGCCTCCGCAGGCCCTGTGCCGGTCAGCTGGCGCTCGGACGTGAAGGGCAGGCCGCTGACGCGCGCGCCGCGATAACCGGCGGCCTCGCCCACGAGCACGAAGCGCGCGCCGCGGCGGCGCTCCAGGTACTCGGCGAGGCGGGTGCGGCGCAGCTCCGAGCCCGCGTACTGGTTGAAGGTCTCCCCGATCCGCGCCCGGGCGAGGTCGTCGACGAAGCCCCTCACCCGTGCTCGGAGAAGGCGATCACGCAGTGGGCCGGTGGCATCGGCACGACTGGATTCTTGCCGTTCCGGAAAGATCTCCGGCGTGCTCGAGGTGAGAACGCTGACGGACGGCGGCCAGGATGCGCTCGACGTCGCCCGGCAGATCGCGGACTTCGTCGAGGGCGCTCGGTCGACGCTCGACTTCGCCCACTACGACTTCCACATCGCCGGTGAGACCAAGGAGGTCGTCGGCGGCGCGATCAAGGCTGCGGCTGCACGCGGAGTCGCAGTCCGGTTCCTTTACAACTTGGATCACCGGAACCCGATCCCGGTTCCGCCGCCTCCCGAGCCCGACGGGAAGCTGATCGCGTCGTTCGCCGTGCCGGTCAGGGCGATCGCGGGCGTTCCGGACCTGATGCACCACAAGTATGTCGTTCGGGACGGCGAGACGGTCTGGACCGGGTCGACGAACTGGACCGACGACTCGTGGCTGCGTCAGGAGAACGTGATCGTGATCGCGGAGTCGCGCGAGCTGGCAGCCCGGTTCACGGAGAACTTCGACGAGCTGTGGGACACAGGGGCGGTCGAGCGGAGCGGCTTCGTGACGTCGCGGCCGGTCGCCGTGGGAACGCTGGAGGTGCGGCCGTGGTTCACGCCCGGCAACGGCGAGGATCTCTCGCACCGGATCGGCAAGGCGATCGGGCGCGCACGCCGCCGTGTCCGCATTGCCTCCCCCGTGATCACCGCGGCGCCCATCCTGTCGACCCTGGCGGAGAAGATCTCGGAAGGGAAGCTGGACGTCGCCGGCTGCGTCGACCAGCCGCAGGTGCGCGGCGTCATCTACCAGTGGCGAGAGAACGGCAACATCGCCTGGAAGCTGCCGCTCCTCGAGCGGGTGATGCAGGCGCCGTTCTCCGGGAAGCGGTCGACCCCGTGGGGGCCCGGCACGCTCCACGACTTCATGCACGCGAAGGTCACGGTCGCCGACGACACAGTCTTCGCGGGGAGCTACAACCTCTCCCGCTCGGGCGAGCTCAACGCAGAGAATGTGCTCGAGTTCAGGGATCCGGACCTG
Source organism: Gaiellaceae bacterium (assembly GCA_035776735.1). Lineage (GTDB taxonomy): Bacteria > Actinomycetota > Thermoleophilia > Gaiellales > Gaiellaceae > JACDAN01. Next base: position 44,572 of record DASSSO010000033.1, read on the forward strand.
GCCGACCGCCTCGCCGGGTACATCGACGACGTCCGGGCGCTCTACCCGCCCTTCTCGCCCGAGTAGGCACTCACCACCGGTCCCAGCGAACGACCTCCTCGCGCGCCTTCCGCCGCTTCGTGAAGACGCTCGCGCCGCTGCTCGGCTCGTCTGGACCGTCCGCCGGGTAGCCCATGGTCACGACGGCGACGAAACGCACGTCGTCCGGCAGCCCCAGCGTCTCCCGGAGAGCGGAAAGGTCGGTGACGCCGAAGATCGCGGTGTCGAGCCCCTCGTCGATCGCGGCGAGCATCAGCGCCATCGCCGCCGCGCCCGCGTCGACGTACCAGTACGGCGCCGGCCAGTCGATCTCGCGCCCGCCGGTGATCCGGAGCTTGTCCTGCTGCCGGTAGCGGTCGTGATAGTCGTCCTCGCGGGTCAGGACGACCATCTGCACCGGCGCCGCGGCCTTCCAGCGGGGCCGTCCCTGCGCGGCGAGCTCGTCCTCCTTGGCGGCGGTCGCGATTTGCCGCCGCGTCTCGGGATCGGTGACGACGACGATCCGCAGGCCCTGCGAGAAGCCGGCGCTCGGAGCCCAGACGACGGCCGCGTTCGCGATCCGCTCCAGCACGTCGCGCGGCACCGTCCGGTCGGCGTACGTACGGACGCTTCGCCGCCTGGTCAGGACGTCGCGAAACTCCACCGGAACGCGGGCGTCAGATTCCGATCAGGACGGCGCCGGGCGGCTCGGCCTCCAAGCGCCCGGCCTCGATCTCGCTCGCGATCCGGTCCTCGATCCGGCCGAGCCCGATGCGGTGCGTCGTCCGCCAGGTGCGGGTCTCCGCCGGCGGGCCGTCTGTGTGCGCCCGGATGTTCGGCCGCGCAAAGCTCAGCCCGCGCTCCAGTAGCCAGATCACGAACAGCGGGACGATCAGCACCCACGTGATCCAGCCCGTGTCGACCGAGATCAGCCGCACGATGAGCACGAGCATGATCAGGGTCGCGATCAGGCTGGGCCAGAAGAACGGCTCCTGCCGTCTCTCCGCGAACGACGTCCGCTGCGAGACGCGCTCGAGCTGCCAGGTCCTGCCGTCGGGCGAACGAACGGTGCGGCTCACGGGAGCCGATCATACGCCGGACGCCGCAATCAGGTCGCTAGCGCGATCAGGGCGGCGATCAGCACGATGACGCCGACCACGAGCAGGGCGGCGGTGATCGCGGCTCCGAGCAGGATCCGCTTGGCCTCGCGCGTCAGCCGCTCGCGCAGCGGCCGCGGATCGTCGGCCGTGAGGATGCGGATCGCGCGCCGCAGCACCCAGAAGCCGATGAACCGGTGAATCACGGCTGCCGGACGACGTTCAGAGATCCGCTCCCCGGTTGCGCGCGATCCACGTGTCGCAGACCACGGTCCCGATCCCGACCAGCACGCCGGACGCGAGCGCGCCGCCGACGCCGGTGAAGAACAGCGCCACGACGACCGTGATCGGAACGCCGACCAGCGTCAGCCGCCACCGATCCGCGGCGGCGCGAACCGGCTACTCCCACTCGATGGTGCTCGGCGGCTTCGACGAGATGTCGAGCGCGACGCGGTTCACGCCGGGGATCTCGTTGATGATCCGGCTCGAGATCGTCTCGAGCAGGTCGTAGGGCAGGCGCGCCCAGTCTGCGGTCATCGCGTCCTCGGAGGTGACCGCGCGGATCACGATCGGGTACGCGTACGTCCGCTCGTCGCCCTGGACGCCGACCGACCGGATCGCCGGGAGCACGGCGAACGACTGCCAGAGGTCGCGGTAGAGCCCGGCACGCCGCACCTCCTCCTGGAGGATCGCGTCGGCCTCGCGCAGGATCTCGAGCCGCTCGTGCGTGACGGCGCCGATGATCCGGATCGCGAGCCCCGGGCCCGGGAAGGGCTGTCGCCAGACCATCCGCTCGGGCAGCCCCAGCTCCTCGCCGACGCGCCGCACTTCGTCCTTGAAGAGCAGCCGCAGCGGCTCGACGAGCTCGAAGTCGACCTCCTCGGGGAGGCCGCCCACGTTGTGGTGCGACTTGATCATCGCCGCGACCCCCTCGGTGCCGCCCGACTCGATCACGTCGGAGTAGAGCGTGCCCTGGACGAGGTACCGGATGCGGCCCAGCCGAGGCGCCGACTTGGCAGCGCCGCCTGGAGGATGGTCGGGCTTTGCCCGACCGTCCGCAAGACGCTTCGCTTCCTCCTCGAAGACGCGGATGAACTCCTCGCCGACGCGCTTGCGCTTCTCCTCGGGGTCCTCGACGCCCTCGAGCCGCGTCAGGAACCGCTCCTCGGCCTCCACGTGCACGAGCGGGATGTGGAAGTGGCCGCGGAACGTCTCGACTACCTGCACCGCCTCGTCCTTGCGCAGCAGCCCGTGATCGACGAAGACGCAGGCGAGCTGGTCGCCGACCGCCTTGTGGACCAGCAGCGCAGCGACCGCGGAGTCCACGCCGCCGGAGAGCGCGCAGAGGACGCGCTCGCTTCCGACCTGCGCCCGGATCCGCTCGACCTGCTCCTCGATCACCGCCGCCGCCGTCCACGCGGGCGGGGCCTGCGCGACCCCGTAGAGGAAGTTCTTCAGCACCTCGTTGCCGAACGCCGTGTGCACGACCTCCGGGTGGAACTGCACGCCGTAGAGCCCCCGCGCCGGCGCCTCGAAGGCGGCGATCGGCGTCGAGGGCGAGGACGCGGTCACCTCGGCCCCCTCCGGGGCGGCCGTCACCGAGTCGCGGTGGCTCATCCAGACGACCTGCTCGGCAGGCGTCTGCTCCAGGAGCGCGCCGCCGCCGGCCCGCAGCTCCGTGCGCCCGAACTCCGAGGCTCCCGTCCGCTCGACCTTCCCGCCGAGGTCGCGCGCCATCAGCTGCATGCCGTAGCAGATCCCGAGGATCGGGACGCCGAGCTCCCAGAGGCCCGGGTCCACGTCGGGCGCCTCCTCCGCGTAGACCGACGCAGGCCCGCCGCTGAGGACGATCGCGCGCGGGTTCCGCGCCCGCAGCGCCTGGGCCGGCGTCCGGTGGGACACGAGCTCCGAGTAGACGCGGCACTCGCGGACCCTGCGGGCGATCAGCTGCGAGTACTGGCCGCCGAGGTCGACGACGAGGACCGGGCGATCCTCCGCTCGGTCGTCGGCGCGCTCGAACGGAAGGATCTCGGCCATCAGTGCTCCCCCAGGTGATGCTGCCCCGCGTGCATCGCTTGGGCGAGCACCTAGCCCATTCCGATCCGCTGCGACTGCTGGAGGCCTTTGCCCTCGGTCTTGATCGAGGGCGCGAGCATGATCTCGGCCTTCTGGAAGTCGTGGATCGACTCGTAGCCGCAGGTCGCCATCGCCGTCCGCAGCGCGCCCATCAGGTTCAGCGTGCCGTCGTTCTCGGTCGCCGGGCCGATCACGATCTGCTCGAGCGTCGCGACCTGGTCGACCTGCACGCGCGCGCCGCGCGGAAGCGTCGGATGGAAGGTCGCCATGCCCCAGTGGTAGCCGAGGCCGGGCGCCTCCTTGGCGCGGGCGAGCGGCGACCCGACCATGACGGCATCGGCGCCGCAGGCGATCGCCTTTGCGATGTCGCCGCCGGTTCGCATCCCGCCGTCGGCGATCACGTTCACGTACGTGCCCGTCTCGAGCAGGTGCTGGACGCGGGCGGCGCTCGCGTCCGAGATCGCCGTCGCCTGCGGGACGCCGACGCCGAGGACGCCGCGGGTCGTGCAGGCCGCACCCGGCCCGACGCCGACGAGCACCGCAGCGGCCCCCGTCCGCATCAGGTGCAGCGCCGTCTGGTACGAGGCGCAGCCGCCGACGATGACGGGGATCGGCAGCGCCGAGATGAACTCCTTCAGGTTCAGGGCCGAGCCGTTCGAGGACACGTGCTCGGCCGAGACCACCGTCCCCTGGATCACGAGGATGTCGAGCCCGGCGGCGAGCGCGATCTCGTAGTGCTCGCGCACCCGCTGCGGGGTCAACGACCCGGCTGCGAGCACGCCTTTGGACTTGATCTCCTCGATCCGGCGGGCAATCAGCCGCGGCTCGACCGGCTGCGCGTAGATCTTCTGCATCGCCGCCGTCGCCTTCTCCTTTGGGAGCTTGGCGATCTTGGCGAGCTGGATGTCGGCGTCCTCGTAGCGGGTGAAGATCCCCTCGAGGTTGAGGACGCCGAGGCCGCCGAGCTCGCCGAGCTTGACCGCAGTCTCCGGCGAGACCACGCCGTCCATGGCCGACGCCAGCAGGGGAAGCTCGAGCAGGTGCGGGCCGAGCTTCCACCCGATGTCGACGTCCTGAGGGTCGCGCGTCCGCCGGCTCGGGACGATCGCGATGTCGTCGAAGCCGTAGGCCTGACGGGCCTTCTTCCCCCTCCCGATCTCAATCTCCATGTTGCCCTCCTGAAGCACAAAGGCCCAGGCTCCTCGCGGTTGGCCTGGGCCGGAAACCTCCGATTTTCTCAGTCGCTCTCAATCGAGAGAGGATCGTAACAACGGGCCTTGACGGCGCCCTTCGCGGCTCAGAGCTCCGACGGAACCGGCTCGAGCCTCTCCACCTCCACGCCCCCGGCGAGGCGGGTCAGCTCCCTCGGCTCGAAGCGCCCGGCGCCGACCTCCTGCACGGCTGCGGCTCCGGCCGCCACTGCTCGGCGGAGCGCCTCCTCGGGCGGATTCTCGTCCAGCCGCGCGGCGATGTAGCCGGCGAGCAGCACGTCGCCCGAGCCGGCCGGGGAGACGGCGGCCACCTGCGGGACGGCGGCGTGGAAGCGCTCCGCCTCCCGGTCCTCGCGGAACAGCGCGTAGCACCCGGAGGTGAGCGTGATCAGCACGTTCCTGGCGCCGAGGCCGGAGATGTGCTCGAGCGCCTGAACGAAGTCCTGCGGATCGTGGAACTCCTGGCCGACGAGGCCCTCGGCCTCGCGCTCGTTCGGCGTGACGAGGAACGGCTCCGCCTCGGTTCCGAGCCGGAGCGGCTGCCCCTCGGCGTCCAGGACGGCCCGGACCCCGCGCCGGTCGAGCTCGCGGATCGCCTCGGCGTAGAAGCCCTCGTCCACGCCCCGCGGCAGCGTGCCGGCGAAGATGACCATGTCCGCGCCGCGCGAGAGGTAGCGGAGCTTCTCCAGCAGCAGCTCGAGCTCCTCGGCCTCCACGTGCGGCCCCCACTCGTTGATCTCCGTGTAGGTCCCACCCGTGGGGTCGACGACCGCCGTGGACGTCCGGGACTCGTCGGCGATCCGGACGAAGTCGTTGAGGATCCCCTCGCGCGTCAGCTCGCTGACGACCCGGGCGCCGGTGCGGCCCCCCGCGAGGCCGGTCGCGACGACCGGGACGTCCATCCGCTTGAGCGCGCGGGCGATGTTCACGCCCTTGCCGCCGGCGAGCGTGAGGCCGGCGCTGGCGCGGTGACGCTGCCCCGGCTGGAAGTTCGGCACGGTCAGCGTCCGGTCGAGGGCTGCGTTCATCGTGACCGTGACGATCACGAGAACCACCCCGTGATGTGGTCGACGGTTCTGCCCGCGTACCAGCCGGTGCGGTCCAGGACGCCGGGGTCGTCGCGCGCCTCGGCGGCGACGAGCGGCGCGCGACCGAGGAGCCGCTTGCGGTCGAGCACCCGCAGCTCGCCGACGACCTGTCCCTTTCGCACCGGGAGGTCGAGGCGGCTCGGGAGGACGACCCGCTCGACGAGCGGGCGGCCGATCCGGACGGGCCGTGCGAGGGGACGCGCGGCGACGACGGGGACCGGCTCGAGGCCCCAGTCGACGGGAATCCTGTCGTACACGCGCGCCGGCGGGGCGAGCGGGACGTACGCGTAACGGGACATGCCCCAGGCGAGGAGCTCCTCGAGGTCCGCGTTCCGGACGCCGCGCGACCGGCTCCCCAGGATCGTCGCGTAGATGGTGACGTGGTTGCCGCGGGCGGCCGCGACCTGGCTCCAGCCGGCGCCGGACGTGTGGCCCGTCTTCACGCCGATGACCCCGGGGAACTCGCCGAGCAGGTCGTTCCACGTGTGAAGCGTGCGGCCGCCGGAAATCGCGGCCGACTCCTGCCGGACGAGCTTCCGGATCTCTGGGTGCTTCATCGCCTCGAGGGCGAGGCGGGTGACGTCCCACGCGGAGGAGTAGTGGCCCGCGGTGTCGAGGCCGTCAGGGCGCGCGAACTGGGTCTCCCGCAGCCCGAGCGCCGCCGCCTGCTGGTTCATGAGCGCGACGAACGGACCGCTCTGCCCGCCGCCGACGTGCTCGGCGATCGCGACCGCGCTGTCGTTCGCGCTCTGGATCAGCGCGGCGGCGATCAGGTCGCGAAGCGGGATCCGCTCGCCCGCGCGGAGCCGGATCGTCGAGCCGGTGACGCCGACCGCGTCCCGGTCGACCGAGACCATCGTCCCCGGCTTCGCGCGCTCCAGCGCGACGAGTACCGTCATCAGCTTCGTGATGCTCGCGATCGGCAGGCGATCGTGCGCGCGGCGCGCGAGCAGCACCTCACCGGTCTGGCCCTCCTGGACGAGGTAGGCGCGAGCGTCGACCTCCGGGGTCGCAGCGGCGGCCGGTGCAGACCAGGCAAGTACGGCCAAGAGGGCGGCGAGCCGCTTCACCGGGCGCAAACGTTAGTCGACGCGGATCGGCTGGCCCACGCGCAGGGCCGTCGGGTCGACGCCCGGGTTGAGCTCCATCAGGCGGTCGACCGTCGTGCCGAACTTCTCCGCGATCGAGGCGAGCGTGTCGCCGCTGCGGACCGAGTACCCCGTCGCCCGGACGCTCTTCGTCCGGGGCCGCTCGCGCGGCTCCTCGGCCACCGAGGCCGCAGGCGCTGGCCGCGCCGCCTCGCCGCCGTGGAGCGCCGGGCGCACGAGGAGCACCAGCACCGTCACCGCCAGGAGCGCGAGCGCCGGGAAGCCGTAGCGGACGAACCACCAGGGGATCGTCACCATCCGGCCACCGCCCAGACCTCGCTCCGCAGCTGGGCGGCGGCGGCCGCCGCCGCCGACCGCCAGTCGTCCTCCCCGTGCCGGTACGCGTAGATCACGGACCGGGCGGCGGCCACGAGCGCGCTCGCGGGCCCGCTCGTGAAGGCGCGCGCGACGTCGGCGGGGGTCGCGCCCTGGGCGCCCAGCCCGGGAAGCAGCAGCACCGACCGCGGCAGCAGGCGGCGGGCCTCGCCGACGGCGCGCGGGTGGGTGGCGCCGATCACGGCCCCGACGCTCGACAGGCCGCGCTCGCCGACGACGTCCTCTCCCCACTCCGCGACGAGGGTCGCGACGTGCTGCCAGAGCGGCCGGCCGTCCGAGAGCGTCAGATCCTGGACGTCGGCCCCGCCCGGATTCGAGGTCCGGACGACGCAGAAGATCCCGCGGCCGTGGCGGCGGCACGCCGCGAGGTACGGGTCGACGGAGTCGCGGCCAAGGTACGGGTTGACGGTGAGCGCGTCGGCGACGGGCTGCCCGCCCTCGTCCCGCGGCTCGAGGTACGCGGCCGCGTACGCCCGGGCGGTCGAGCCGATGTCGCCCCGCTTCCCGTCGGCGAGCACGATCAGTCCCGCCGCGCGCGCGTAGTCGCAGACCTCCTCGAAGGCGGCGAGCCCCGGGGCGCCGAGCGTCTCGAAGAAGGCGAGCTGCGGCTTGACGCCCACGACGTACGGCGCGACCGCGTCGACGATCCCGCGGCAGAAGCGGGCGGAGGCGTCGGCCGGCGGCTCCCCGCGCAGCTCGACCGGGAAGAGCTCGGGCCTCGGGTCGAGGCCGACGAGCACCTGCGACCGCTTCCGGTCCACGGCGTCGGCGATCCGGTCGCCGAAGGTCATTCCGCCGACCTGTACCGGCGTCTCGACATCGGACATCTGCGGATGAGCGTACTGGCGGCCCCAGACGCGGAGCGGGGGCCGGTTTCGGCCCCCGCTGAGACTTCGCGCTCGAAGCGCTCGCTACATCGAGCTCTTGACGGCGGCCTTCAGCTGGCTCCCCGCCGAGAACTTCGGCACCTTCGAGGCGGGGATGTGCACGCGCTCGCTCGGGTTCCGGGGGTTCACGCCCTGCCGTGCCGCGCGGTTCTGCACCGAGAACTTGCCGAATCCTGTGAAGCTCACTTCCTCGCCGTTCCGGAGTGCGTCGCTGATCGAGCCGAGAAACGCGTCGACTGCCTCGGCCGCCTCGCGTCGATTCAGGCCGCTCTTCTGCGCGACGCGATCCACGAATTCCTGCTTGGTCAAAAGAATCTCCTCCCTCGACGTCAGTGCCTGTGGGACCCTAACAGCGATCCCATTTCCGCTCAACCATGCGGTTGCGGCGGTCTTCTACCCCGGAAGCAGCTCTCCTGCCCGAAAAAGCGGCCTGAGGCGCACGCCGTGCCGCGCGAGCTCGTCGCTTCCACCCTCCTCGCGGTCGACCACGCAGACGGCCGTCCGGCACTCGAGACCCGCCTCGCGGAGCGCCTGCACGGCGGCCAGAGCGGCACCTCCCGAGGTGATCACGTCCTCCACGAGGCACACTCGCTCGCCCGGCTCGAAGGCCCCTTCGATGCGGTTCGAGGTGCCGTAGTCCTTCGTCTCCTTGCGGACGATGAGGAAGGGAAGGCGCGAGACGAGCGACGAGGCGGCGGCGAGAGCGACGGCGCCGAGCTCCGGCCCCGCCAGCCGTGTCGCGCCCGGCTCGTGCTTCCCGACGACAGCTGCGACCCGGATGCCGATCGCCTCCAGGAGCTCGGGACGGGTCTCGAAGCGGTACTTGTCGAAGTAGCGCGTCGAACGGCGCCCCGAGCGCAGGACGAAGTCGCCCTCGAGCAGCGCGTGCTCGCGCAGCGCAGACCGCAGCTCGTCGTCGGTCACGCGAGGACCTCGAGCAGCTCTCGGGCGTCGTTCAGCAGGTCGTCCGCCTCCACCCCGCGCTCGAGGCGGATCAGCGCGCCGTCCTCGTAGGTCACGTCGACGTACTCCTTCGGTCGCATCGTGCGGCGCCAGAGCAGGATGCCCACCAGGATCGCGAGCGGAATCGTGACCCTACGAGGCGGCACGCGCCTTCTGCCTCCTGCGGCCCAGCTTCCGCAGCGTCGCGCGAAGGTCGTGATAGACGAGACCGGCCACGGGGTCCCGGCCCGTGGCCGCGACGACTGCTCCCGCTTCAGCGCGAACGACGAACACGCTGCCCTCGGCGGTGACGGCCTGGATCCGCGTGGCCTCCGGGCCGGTGCGCAGGGCGTCCGCGTACGCGAGCGTCGCGAGTGCGATCTCGGCGACCCGGTGGGCGTCCTCGTCGCTCACGCCGGCTGCGACGGGCCGCCCCTCCGCGTCGAGGATCACCGCGGCGACGACGTCCTCGGAGACGTCCAGCAGCTCCGCTAGGGCCTGATCTCCGGTCACGGCGAGAACATACTGGCGCGATGCACGAGCCGCTCCGGAAGTTCTTCGCCGACCGCGGCCCGCACCTGGCCGCGATGATCGCCTACTTCGCGCTGCTCTCGCTCGTGCCGCTCGTCTTCCTGGCGCTCGCCCTGCTGGGCCTGTTCGGGCGCGTCGACGAGTCCACCTACCTCGTCACCGAGCTGAACAAGATCCTCCCGTCCGCGTCGATCTCCCAGATCGTGCGCGTCGTCAACCAGATCCAGGACAACGCGGCGACGCTGGGGGTGATCGGCGGGGTCTTCCTGCTCTGGACCTCGCTCTCGCTCTTCAGCGTGCTCGAGTCGGCCTTCAACATCGTCTACGGCCGCCCGAACCGTTCCTTCCTCCACGGCAAGGGGATCGCCGTCGCCGTGATGCTCGGGACGCTCGTCACGCTCTTCGCGGGCCTCGTGATCGGCACCGTCGGCTACGCGCTGCTCGAGGACGCGGCACCCGGCGTGATCGAGAACCAGTGGGTCGCGTACGTCCTCTCGCTCGCCCTCTCGACCGGGGCGGTCTTCGTCTTCCTCGTCTCGACCTACTACCTGCTGACGAACGAGGACCTGGGCATCCGCGACGTCCTGCCCGGCGCGATCCTCGCCAGCATCCTGCTCCAGGTCAGCTTCCAGGTGCTGCCGCTCTACGTGGCGCTCTCGCAGCGTGACGAGGTCCTGACGCTCCGCGCGCTCGGCGCGCCCGTGATCCTGCTGATCTGGCTCTACGTGATGGCGAACGCGATCGTCCTCGGCGCCGAGGTCAACTGGTGGCGCTCCCGCGGCCGGCTCGCCGAGGATCGCGACGCGATCCCCGGCTTGGCCTAGGCGAACGCAGCGAGGAGCGCTCTCGCGGCTCGGGCCCGGTGCGAGTTCCCGGCCTTCCACTCGTTGCCGAGCTCCGCCACGGTTCGCTCCTCGCCTTCCGGCACGAAGACCGGGTCGAACCCGAAGCCCCCGGAGCCGCGCGGCTCGTGCGCGATCCGGCCCTCGAGGATGCCCGTGCCGCGCCGCTCCTCGCCCGCCGGTGAGAGCGCCACGAGCTCGCAGACGTAGCGCGCCCGGCGGCCGCCGCCCTCCACGCCCTCGAGCTCGGCGAGCAGCCTGTCGACGTGCAGGCCGCCGGCGAAGCGGGCGGACTTGATCCCCGGTGCGCCGTCGAGGCCCTCCACCTCCAGCCCCGAGTCCTCGCCGAGCACCCAGGCGGCGGGCTCGACTGTGCGCCCGTAGACGGCCTTCGCGCGGGCGTTGTCGTAGTAGGTCTCGCCGGTCTCCGGTGGGTAGTCGTCCACCTCGAGCGGCTCGATCCGCCAGCCGGGAAGCGCGGCGCGGAGCTCCCGCAGCTTGCCGGGGTTCTCGGAGGCGAGACGGGCGGCTACGGGTTCCAGCGGGCCGCCCGGACCGCATCGGCGTGCGTGAGCGCGTCGATCAGCTCGGCGGCCGTTCGCTCCGTCCCGAGCCGCACGCGCAGGTCGACGCGGCGGCGGTCGCCTTCCTCCGCGAACTCGAGCGAGCTGACGTCGGCGCCCGTCCGCTCCACCGCCTCCAGCACCGACACCGCGCTCGCACCTGCAGGCAGCTCCACCGCCAGGCGACCCTCCTCGGGCCGGGTGCGCGCCGACAGTCGGTAGGCGACGATCCGCAGGGGCCAGAGGAAGAGGAGCACGAGCGCCGTCGTGACGAACGCCGCCTCGTAGTATCCGACCCCGGCGGCCATCCCGATCGCAGCCACCACCCACAGCGTCGCGGCCGTGGTCAGCCCCTTGACGGAGAGCCCCTGCCGGATGATCGCGCCGGCTCCGAGGAAGCCGATGCCGGTCACGATCTGCGCGGCAATGCGGGTCGGGTCGAAGACGAGCCCCTCCTCGGTGGAGAAGCGCCAGTCCGTCCACGCATAGGCGGAGACCATCGTGAAGAGCGCCGCACCGACGGACACGAGCATGTGCGTTCGCAGCCCCGCCTCGCGCTCCCGCAGCTCGCGCTCCAGGCCGATCGCCCCGCCGAGCGCAGCCGCGAGCCCGATGCGGAGGATGACCTCGGCCCAGGAGAGGTCAGGCAAGGACGGCCTCCACGGCGCGCTGCTGGGCCTGGCCGATCTCCTCGATACCCGCGGCCGCGAGGTCGAGCAGCTCGTCGAGCTGCTCGCGCGTGTAGCGCTCGCCCTCGGCGGTCGCCTGCACTTCGATCAGGCGCCCGTCGCCGCTCATGACCACGTTCAGGTCGACCTCGGCGCGCGAGTCCTCCGAGTAGTCGAGGTCGAGCAGCGGCTCGCCGTCGACGATCCCGAGCGAGACGCCGGCGACCGAGTCGGTGAGAGCCTTGCCGAGCCCGAAGCGGTCGAGCGCCCGCCTCGTGGCGACGTACGCGCCCGAGATCGCCGCGCAGCGCGTCCCACCGTCCGCCTGGAGCACGTCGCAGTCGATCCAGAGTGTCCGCTCGCCGAAAGCCTCGAGGTCGGTGACGGCGCGCAGCGAGCGGCCGATCAGCCGCTGGATCTCGACGGTGCGACCCTTCTGGCGCCCGGTGCTCGCCTCCCGCTGCGTCCGCTCGCCCGTGGACGCCGGCAGCAGGCCGTACTCGGCGGTCATCCAGCCCCGGCCCTTGCCCATCAGCCAGCGCGGGACGCCCTCCGTGATCGACGCCGTGCAGAGCACGCGCGTCTTCCCGGCGGAGATCAACGCCGAGCCCGCCGGTTGCTCCAGGTAGTCGACCTCGATCTCGAGCGGCCGCAACTCGTCATGCCTGCGACCGTCCGCCCTCACGCCCCCGGCCTCCTCCGGCTCCCGCCCGGCGAAGCCGGGCTCCGCCGGAGGCTGACGGCGCCGGCGGCAGGATGCGGCGCCCGCGTCGCTTGTCCGTGCTGAGAAGCACCGTCCTGCGCGACGCGGGCTTGCCTCCTTTGCCAGCCCCGCCCCGGGAACGTGAGGAACCTCATGCCGCCGCGGCCTCCAGCTCGGCGATCTCGATGTGCACGACGCCTTCGAGCGGCAGCTGGAGGAAGCGCTGGCCGAGCTCGGCGAAGCGCTCGATGTCGCCCGTCGTCAGGAACCGGTAGCCGCCCTCGCGGCGCGGGTCGTTCTCGATCCCCTTCCGGCTCAGCGTCTCGGCCACCTCGCGCGCGGTCTCCTCGGCCGAGAAGACGAGCCTGACGTCGCGGCCGAAGACCCGCTGGAAGATCGGCCGGATCAACGGGTAGTGCGTGCAGCCGAGAATCACGGTGTCCACCTCCGCGTCCTTCAGCGGCTGCGCGTACTCGCGCACTGCGGCCGTCGTCTCGGCGCCGAACGGCTCGTCGCCCTCGATCAGCGGCACGAGCTCCGGGCACGCGACCGGGAAGAGCCGCGTGCCGGCGTCGAGCGTGTGGACGAGCTCGGCGTAGCGGCCGGCGGCCACCGTCGCCTCGGTCGCCATCAGCCCGATGCGGCGGTTGCGGGTCACCTGGACGGCGGCGTGCGCTTCGGGGGTGATCACGCCGACCACCGGCACCGAGATCCGCTCCTGGAGATCGGGCAGAGCGGCGGAGGTGGCCGAGTTGCAGGCGACGAGGATCAGCTTCATGCCCTGCGCCTCGAGGTAGCCGGCGATCTCGAGCGAGAAGCGGCGGACCTCGTCCAGCGGCCGGGGCCCGTAGGGCAGGCGTGCGCCGTCGCCGAGGTAGACGAAGTCCTCGTGCGGCATGGTGACCAGGCATTCGTGCAGAACGGTCAGCCCGCCCATGCCCGAGTCGAACACACCGATCGGGCGGGAATTCATTCGGCGATTGTAAGGAGCCGAGGGCTTGATCTACCCTCTTTCGCCGTGGGTCGCCGTTTTCTCCTGCTTTCGAGCATCTTCTTCGTCGCCCAGGCCGGGAGCGCGCAGGCGCTGCAACCGGGCCACGCCGGCCGAGCCGGCATGGCCCTCGAAGCAGGCAGCGCAAGCGCCGCCTATGCCAAGACCGAGCACACCCTGCCGATGGGTGACGGCGTCTCCCTCGCCGCCACGCTCTACACGCCGCCCGGCGCGGCCCCTCAGGGCGGCTGGCCCGCCGTCCTCTTGCTCCACGGGCTCGGCGGCAACCGCAGCTCGACGAACGCGATCGCCGAGGCGCACCTGGCGCCGCACGGCTACGTGGTGCTGACCGTGGACGCGCGGGGCCACGGCGCCTCGGGCGGGCAGTCCTCACTCGTCGGCCCCCGGGAGCTCGCGGACTACGCGACCGTGCTCCAGTGGCTGCGGCTGCAGCCGGGCGTGAGCGACCTGAACGTCGGTGCGCTCGGCATCTCGCTCGGCGGCGGCTCGGTCTGGAAGCTGCTCACGGCGCCGGGCACCCGGCTCAGGGCCGCCGTCCCGATGACCACGTGGACGAGCCTCTACGACTCGCTGCTGCCGCAGGGACTCGTCAAGTCCGGCCTCGTCGCGTACTTCCACAACCTGCTCCCGCCCGAGCGGTGGGACCCGGGCGTGACGGCGCTGCGGGACGACGCGCTGCAGGGACGGAACGACGCGGCGATCCGGGCGTTCGCCGCGGCGCGCTCGGTCCGCGCCGACCTGACGAAGATCCGCACGCCGGTCTTCATGCTCCAGGGCCGCCGCGACTACGCATTCGACATGCAGGAAGCGCTGACCGCCTTCTCCCGGCTGCGAGGGCCGAAGCGCCTCTACCTCGGCGGCCTCGGCCACGCCCCGGCGCCGAACCCGGCCGCCGAGCAGCCGTACTACTTCGGCCAGATCCGGATGTGGTTCGACCGGTTCCTCAAGGGGCAGCTGAACGGGATCGACACGCGGCCGCGGATCGAGCTCGCGCCCGATCCGTGGCGGGCACGCACCTACCAGGCCGCCCGCCTGCCGGCCCGCAAGGTGCTCCGCCTGACGTTCCGCGGCCGGCGGACGGTCGACGGAGCCGGCAAGGTCGTCCGCACGGTCGCCGCCACCCGCCGCCTGAACGAGACGTTCGGCCACGCGCTCGTCTCCGTGAAGGCCTCGACGCCGACGGGGTGGTCGCATCTCGTCGCCGTCCTCTCGGCCCTGACGCCGAAGGGCGAGGAGGTGGTCGTCAGCCAGGGCGGTGTCCCGACGACGACCCTGCGCGGGACGACGCGCATCCTCACAATCCGGCTCATGAGCCAGGCGACGACGATCCCGCGGGGCTCCCGCCTCCGCCTGACCCTGGCCGGCGTCTCGACCGCCCAGAACCCGAGCAACCTTCTCTACCTCACAGGCCCGGAGACGGCGTCGCGCCTCCGGATCGGCGAGGCGAAGGTCGTCCTGCCCGTCCTCCGGCGACCGGTCTCCCGATGAGGCCGGTGCTCGCCGTCGTCGCCCTCGCGGCGGCGTTCGCGGTCGCCCTGCCGGGCGCGCACGCCGGCTCGGCGGCGGATCCCGGCGTGACCTCGAGCTCGATCCTCCTCGGCGGAACCGTCCCGCTGACCGGGCCCGCCGCGGCTTTCGCGGCCGTCGCTCCGGGCGCGGACGCGTACTTCCGGTACGTGAACGACCGGGGCGGCGTCTTCGGGAGGAAGATCCGGTACAAGTACGTCGACGACGGGTTCGAGATCCCCCGGACCGTCGACCAGACGCGGCGGCTCGTCCAGCAGGACCGCGTCTTCGCGATCTTCAACGCGATCGGGACCGAGCACGCGATCGCCGTCCGGCCGTACCTGAACCAGGTGCGCGTCCCGCACGTCTTCACGGGGACCGGCGCGAGCACGTTCCACAAGGACCGCGCCCGCTATCCATGGTCGATGGGCTATCTCCCGAGCTTCACCGGCGAAGGAGCGATCTACGGGAGGTACATCGCCCGCACGATGCCGAGCGCGCGGATCGGCGTGCTCTACGAGAACACCGACTACGGCCGCGACCTCACGAACGGGCTGCGGCGCGGGCTCGGCCGCCGCGCGAATCGGATCGTCGCCGTGCGGAGCTACGAGATCACCGACGCCGACGTCAACTCCCAGATCTCCCAGCTGAAGCGCTCCGGGGCGAACACCTTCATGCTCTTCGCGACGCCGGGCTTCGCGATCCAGGCGTTCCTCGGCGCGCATCGCCAGGCCTGGCACCCGCGGACGTTCATCAGCTCGGTCTCGATCGAGCCGTCGATCATGAAGGTGATCCGCCTCAACACGAGCTCCCGGGCCACGAGCGGGACGATCAGCATGGGCTACCTCAAGGACCCGACGTCGCCCACGTGGAAGCGCGATCGCGCGATCCTGCTCTACCGGCAGATCATGCGGCGCTACCTGCCGGGGCGGAAGGCGAGCGACGTCTACCACTACTACGGCATGGCGGTCGCACACTCGATGGTGCACGCGCTGCGCAAGTCCGGACGGAACCTGAGCCGGGCGGGGCTCCGCAACGCCGTGACGCACCTGAACCAGGCGGACAACCCGTTCCTGCTCCCGGGCGTCGCCGTCCGCACGTCGCCGTCGAACTACTACCCGATCGCGAAGGCCAAGCTCTTCAGATACAGCGCCCAGGGGCAGTGGGTCCCCTTCGGCCGGCTGCTTGCGGCCCGTTAACCACCCTGAAAAGATGCGGCCTCACGAGAGAGGCCGCAACTGATTGCGAAAACCTTCGTCTCACCCCACTGAAAGGGGGTCTCTTGTCTAAAACCATCCGCTTCGTCCTGCTCTCGTCCGTGTGCGCCCTTGCGCTCGCATTCGGGGGCAACGCGCTCGCGGCATACAACCCGTCGTTGCTCGTGGCCGGCACCAGCCATGCCACCGGAAGCGGCGGCCCCGTGGTCATCGGGGTCGGCCAGGACCAGAACGACGACGCCACGGGCGTCCTCAACATCTACGCACCACTCGGGTACGGCGTCACGCTGACGCAGGCGCCGGGAACGCAAATCGGCGTCCTCGAGGCGACCGTCCTGGTCCGCGCGCTGGCGAACGCCCGCGTGCCCATCCAGGGAACCGTGATCGCACAGGACCCGGGCCGGTACACGAACCCGGCCCAGTACCCGTGCGGTGGCGGCGTCCGCCACGAGGCCGTCTGGCAGATCGAGTCGACTCTGGCGGGGAACCCGCTGCAGATTCCCATCTACGTCGACCGAGTCACGAGCGGCCCGGAGGCGCAGTTCGCGTCCGCGAAGATGCGGATCTGCCTCGCTTCGCCGTACATCCCGCCGCCGCAGGGCGCGGCCGCGGGCGCGTCGCTGATCGTCGCCGCGTTCTCCGTGGCCGGCGTCTTCAGCAACCCGGCCACCCGGGGGAGCTACCCGTGGAATGCCCTGTTCATCCCGTACGCACCGGGCACGGGGACGCTGAACCCGACGAACGCCGCGCAGAGCACGTCCTACACGCGCCTGCCCGTGCAGCTCTCCGTCACCGCGAAGAAGTTCAAGCGCGGGAAGCGGTCGTTCGCACGCGTCACTGCCTGCCTCAACGAGTCTGGACAGGCTGTTCGCGGCGTCAGGGTGAACATCCTCGCCGGGCGGACCGCTCGGAGGACCGGCCGCGTGGCGTTCGGGCGCACCAACTCGCGCGGCTGCGTGACCCGGACGGTCAGGCTGCGCTACCGCGTGACGTTCTTCCGTGCATCGACCTCGGTGCCCGACCGGGACGTCACGAGCTCACCCGGCTGCACCCCGGCGCTGTCCGCGGCGCCCGGGACACTGCCGCCGGCCCGCTGCACGTCGGCGACGCTGGCTCCCGTGCTCCAGCTCTTCAGCCGGAACACGGCGCGAGTGCGCCGCTAGAGAGAACGCAACCGAGAGGGCCCCGACCGGGGCCCTCTCACTATCCTGCAGGGATGGCCGCGCAGATCCGCGTCGGCACCTGCTCGTGGGCCGACGAAGCGCTCTCGAAGTACTTCTACCCGCCGGGCCTCAAGGCGGGCGACCGCCTTGCCTACTACGCCGAGCACTTCGACACCGTCGAGCTCGACTCCACCTACTACCGACTTCCGGTCGAGTCGATGGCTGCCCGGTGGGCCGAGCAGACCCCGGAGGGCTTCGTCATGCACGTGAAGGCGTTCGGCGTCATGACTCGCCACCCCGTGAAGAAGGAGCAGCTGCCGACCGACCTCCGCGAGGCAGCCCCGGTCGACGAGAAGGGCCGCATCGACCGTCCGCCGCGGGAGTTCCGCGCCGAGGTCTTCAGGCGGTTTCGGGAGGCGCTCGAGCCGCTCCGGGCGGCGGGGAAGCTGGGCGGGACGCTCTTCCAGTTCCCCTCGTACGTCGTCTACAAGGACCTCTCCCTCGACTATCTCGCGTGGGCGAAGGAGCAGATGGGCGAGGACGAGATGCTGGTCGAGTTCCGCCACTCGAGCTGGTACGAGGAGGACGTGCGCCGGGACGTGCTTTCGTTCCTCGAGGAGCACGGGATGTCGCTCGTCGTCGTCGATGCGCCGAAGGTGGACGCGAAGAATGTCCCGCGGACGCTGCTCGCGCTCACCTCGCCGACGCTCTACGTCCGCTTCCACGGCCGGAACGCGGACACGTGGAACGTGCGCGGGAAGAGTGCCGCCGAGCGGTTCGACTACCTGTACTCGGAGGACGAGCTGCGGGAGTGGGTCGAGCCGCTGCGCGAGCTCGCCGGGCAGGCCGAGAACGCGTACGCGGTTTTCAACAACAACAACCGCGCGCCCGGCCCGAACGGGAGCTGGGTCGCGCAGGCGGCGACGAACGCGCAGCAGTTCCGGCAGCTCCTGGCGGAAGCCGGCGTCCCGGCTTAGGTGCCGACCGCCTACCCGGAGCTGAACCCCGTGCTCGCGGAGCTCGTGGCGGGAGCCCGCGCCGTGCTCGGCGAGAATTTCGTCGGCGCCTACCTGCAGGGCTCGTTCGCGGTCGGGGACGCGGACGAGCACAGCGACGTCGACTTCCTCGTCGTCACGAGCCGCGAGGTCGACGAGACGGAACAGGAAGGGCTTCGGCGGCTCCACGAGCGGCTCTTCGCGCTCGAGACGCCCTGGGCGCAGCACCTCGAAGGGTCGTACGCGCCGCTGGAGCAGCTCCGGCACGTCGATCCGGACCGATCGCCGTGGTTCTACTTCGACAACGGCGCGACGGAGCCGACCTGGGACGGCCACGACAACACGGCCGTCGTGCGGTGGTCGCTTCGCGAGCGCGGTGCCGTCCTCGCCGGGCCTGCCCCGGCGAGCCTGGTCGACCCGGTCTCGGCCGACGTCCTGCAGGCCCAGGTCACGGATGACATCGTCGCCTTCGGCGACTGGCTCCGCGAACGGGACGGCTGGAGCGTGCGGTTGCAGAACCTCGTCGTCGTCACGTACTGCCGCTTCCTCCACACGCTGGAGACCGGGATGGTCACCTCCAAGCGGCAGGCGGGCGAATGGGCGCTCGGCGCCCTCGATCCTGCGTGGACGGATCTGATCCGGCAGGCGCTCGCGGACCGGCCGGATCCCTGGCGGAAGGTCCACGAGGCCGCCGACGAGGCGCTCGTCGCGCGGACGTTCGCGTTCGTCGACTATGCCGCCGAGGTCGCTAGAGGCTCTGCAGGAACTCGCCGAGCAGCTCGTTGAAGCGGTTCCGCCGCTCGACGTTCGTGAAGTGCCCGGCGCCTTCGAGCAGCTCGAGGCGGCCGTTCGGCGCCGAGGCCACGATCTCGCGGGCCTCGGCGGCCGAGAGGAAGGGATCCTCGCTGCCGACGACGACCCAGAGGGGACCCTCGAAGGCCCGGACGACATCCGTGGAGTCGCGCCGGTCGCGCAGCGCCTCGGTCGCGCGGATCAGCTCCTCCACGGTCCGTTCCGGCGGCGGAGGCGCGGGCGCGGTTGGGGCCCACGCCTCGATCCCCTGCTCGCGGAGCGTCTCGATCGCGGCGTTCCGCGCCGCTTTCCGGTCGGCGTCGTCGGCGCCGGCACGCGCGCCTGCGAGGAAGAGGCCGCGGGCCCGCTCGGGTGCCAGCCGCGCCAGCGCAAGCGCGACGTAGCCGCCCATGGACGCCCCGACGGCGGCGAAGTCGTCGTCGAAGCCGTCCCAGATCTGCTCCGCCCAGCCGTCGATCGAGTTCCCACCGAGCTCGTAGAGGTTCGGGGCGATCACCTCGTGGCCCTCGAGCGCATCGCGCTGCGGCGCCCACATCTCGGGGCCGAGCGGGAAGGCGTGAAGGAGGACGACCTTCACGCCTGCTCCACGACCACCGCGCCGGGCAGCTCCCGCGCCTGCTCGAACCGCAGCTCCGCGCCCTCGAGGCCAAGCGCAGCCGCGACGTCGGCGAGCAGCTCCTCGGCGGGCGGCAACTCGTCCGGCGACTCGGCGGTCCGCGCGACCGACCTGATCCGGCCCGGGTCGGCGCCCGTCAGCCGGGAGAGGACCGTGGGGTTCGCCCGCAGCGCGATCGCATCGCCGGGAGCGACGTTGCGGAGGCTCGGCACGGAGACGTACTCGTCCATCAGCCGGCCCCGCTCCATCGCGATCAGATGGACGATGCGGGCGTACTCGACGCCGATCGTGATCGTGACGTGGGCGGACGCGCTGGAGAGCTCCCTGCCGAGCGCGCGAAGCTTGTCCGGGTCGAGCTCGGCGACCTCGTCGTAGACGGCGATCCAGCCGTTCCTGGGCGGCGAGACGACGGTCTCGCGGGAGGTCAGGACGCGAGGGACGAGCCGCTGAACGAGCTTGGTCACGGCCGCCTGGTCGTCGGTCTGCAGATGGACGGCGCCGAACGATCCTTGCTCGAGCTCCTGCGCCGTCTCCTCGTCATCCGCGGCGGCCGCGCGGAGCAGCGCGAGCGCCACGCCCTCTCTCGGCTCCTTCAGCTCGAGGACGACCCCCTCGGAGTCACGCCGCAGCGAGCCGAGCGCGCGGCCGTCCTCCTCGACGACGTACGAGTCGCCCTGGCGGCGGACGTTCATCCGGGATTCCGGCTCGCGGCCAGGAGGTAATGGGCGGTCAGGTTCTGGAAGGGCTCGAACCGGCGGCCGAGCTCTCGGGTCTCGGGGATGGTCAGCACGCGGCCGTCACCATAGAACGAGGAGACCGCGTAGCGCAGGGCGAGGTCGCCGGCGGGCCAGGCGCGCGGCCTGGCGAGGTGGCGCGCGAGGAACCAGTCCGCCGTCCACTCGCCGATCCCCGGCAGCCGCAGGAGGACGGCCTTGACCTCCTCGTCGGGAAGCGCCGCGAGCGCGCCGAGGTCGAGCTCGGCGCGCGCGAGCTCGAGAACGGCGCGGGCCTTGCTGCGCGAGAAGCCCAGCGCCGTCAGCTCGTCCGAAGAGGCCGTCGCGACGGCGTCGCGGGTCGGAAACGCATGGGCGTGCTCGGCGGCGACGCCGAAGCGCGCGACGAAGCGGCTACGAATCGCGGAAGCCGCCTTGAGCGAGATCTGCTGCGCCGTGATCGCGCCGACGAGCATCTCGAACGGGTCGGGCGCGAGCGCCGGCCGCAGGCCGCGCAGCCGGGCGGCAACCCGCGCGAGCACCGGGTCCGCCGGCTCGAACCCGGCGACGTCGAACTCGGCTCCGAGGAGTTTTAGGACAACGGCCTCGATCCCGTCGTCGAGCGGCTCGACGTCCACGCCGCCGGGCGTCGCCTCGATCCGCACCTCCCTCTCACCGACGACGCGGTGGAGCCCACCCTCGCGCCAGAGCGTCGCCAGGTCGGGCCCGAAGGCCCGGAACCGCTCGGTGGTCAACTCGAAGTCGAACGGCTGGGGCATGGCCAGGAACGCCATGCCCCAACCGTACGCGCCGAGTGTCAGACACTCGTCGTGTCCCCGGCCGACGCGTCCGCGCCGACCTGCAGGCGACCGGTTACCGTCTGTCGGGCATGGACGTGCAGGAGATCGCGCCCCACCTCTGGCACTGGACGGCGCCGCATCCGGAGTGGAAACCCGAGTACGAGGAAGGCGGCCGGGGCTGGGGCGAGATCGTCTCGTCCTACGCGCTCGTCACCGACGACGCGCTTGTCCTGATCGACCCGCAGGTGCCGGCCGAGGAGTTGGACGCCGCGCGCTTCTGGGAGGCACTCGACCGGGACGTCGAGGCCCACGGCCCGCCGGCGGTCCTCCTCACCGTCTTCTGGCACGCACGGAGCGCCGCGCAGATCGCCGACCGCTATCCGGGAGCGACGATCCGGGCGCCGGCCGACACACCCGAGGGACATGTGCCCTACACGCACACCTACTCCGCCGGGGACGAGCTTCCAGCCGGGATCCGCGCCTCCGACGTCTCGCGGCTGGGCGAGCTCGTCCTCTACCTCCCCTCGCACAAAGCGGTCGTCTTCGGCGACGTCGTCCTCGACGGCGTCCGCCTGCTCCCGGACGGCTGGCTGCGAAACGACATGACGCAGAAGGACGTCGCCGACGCCCTCCGCCCGCTCCTCGACGAGGAGATCGAGCTGATCCTCCTCACCCACGGCGGCCCCGTCGCGGACGGGGCGCACGAGAAGCTCGCGGACGCCCTAGAAGTGTGAGGTCGCGCCGGCCGGGTCGGCGTCGTACGACGCGGGCGCCGAGTCCTCCGTGTACCACGAGTAGGCGTACTGGCCGTCGTCGAGGTCCTTCGCGAGCGTCGTCAGCCGGAGCGGGTGGAACGTGTCGCACATGACCGCGAGCTCGTGCGTCTCCGCCATTCCGATCGATTTCTCCGCCAGTCCCGGGTGCGGCCCGTGCGGGATCCCCGACGGGTGCAGCGTCACCGACCCGACCTCGATCCCCTTCCGCGACGAGAAGCTCCCGTCGACGTAATAGATCATCTCCTCGCTCTGGAGGTTCGAATGGTGGTACGGGATCGGGATCGCCATCGGGTCGAAGTCGAGCTTCCGCGGACAGAAGGAGCAGATGACGAAGTTCGGGCCCTGGAACGTCTGGTGCGAGGGCGGCGGCATGTGGATGCGCCCCGTGATCGGCTCGAAGTCGTTGATGTTGAACGTCCACGGGTAGAGGTAGCCGTCCCACCCGACGACGTCGAACGGGTGGTAGTCGATCTCGTAGTCCTGGTAGCCGTCCCGGACGCGGATCTTGAGCCGGAACTCGCCGCGCTCGCGGTAGGTCTTGAGCTCGGTCGGCGGATGGATGTCGCGGTGGTAGAACGGCGCGTGCTCCATCAGCTGCCCGTACTGGTTCCGGTACCGCTTCGGGATCTCGATCAGGCCGGGTGTCTCGAAGAGGAGGTAGCGCTGCGGGCCTGACGGCTCGAACGTGTACGTCGTCCCGCGCGGGATGACGACGTAGTCGCCCTCCTTGTAGGGCAGGTCGCCGAAGGTCGTGTGCAGCGTCCCCGAGCCCTCGTGGACGAAGTAGACCTCGTCGCCCTCGCCGTTCCGGAAGAAGTAGTCCATCGACTCTGCCGGGCGCACGAGCGAGATCTCGACGTCGTTGTTCCACATCAGCAGCTTGCGGCCGGAGATCTCGTCGCCCTCGGGCTCGATCCCGATCGTCTTGAGGTGACGGTGCGCGTGCGCGTCGGGCACCCACTCCTTGCGCTTGATCGCCTCGAAGTCGCCGAGCTCCTTGATTCGGCAGGGCGAGGTGAGGTGGTAGAGGATCGACTCGTTCCCCGAGAACCCCTCGAGGCCCATGACCTCCTCGGTGAGGAGGGTTCCGTTGTCGCGAAACTGGATGTGGCGCTTGCGCGGGACGTCGCCGCGGACCTGGTAGGTAGGCATGGCCGAAGGTTACCGCGGGCCGACCGTGTTCCTCAGCGTTCCGATCCCCTCGACCTCGAGCTCCACCACGTCCCCCGGCTGCAGCCAGCGGCCGTCGCCGTGCTCGAGGATGCAGCCGGTGCCCACGGTGCCGGAGCCGAGGATGTCGCCCGGCTGGAGCACGGTGTTGCGCGCGGCACGCTCGACGATCGCCTCCCACGGGTGGTGGAGGTCGGTGAGGTTCCCACGTGAGCGCTCCTCCCCGTTGACGCGCGCCACCATCGTCGCCGAGGAGCCGTCGAACTCGTCCGGCGTGACGACCACCGGCCCCAGGCTGATCGCGAAGTCCTTGCCCTTCGCCGGCCCGAGCCCGACTTTCATCTCCTCCCGCTGCACGTCGCGCGCCGACCAGTCGTTCATGACCGTGAAGCCGCCGATCTGCCCGTCGGCGCCGATCACGGCGGCGACCTCGAGCTCGTAGTCGAGCTCGCTCGTGCCCTCGGGGTACGGGATCTCGTCCTCGGGCCCGTAGATCGCGTTCGGGTTCGAGAAGTAGAAGACGGGGATGCGATACCACTCCTCGGGCACGTCCAGCCCGCGCCTGGCCCGGGCCGTCCTCACGTGCTGCTCGAAGGCATAGAAGTCGCGAACGGACGGCGGGTGCAGCACGGGCGGGCGGAGGTCGACCTCCGCGAGCGGGTACTCGGCGTGCTCGCGCGCCTTCCCGCCGCCCGTGAAGTAGGACTGCAGCGTCTGCGCCGCGAGCTGGATCACGCGGCCGCCCTCGATCCTGCCCGGCCACCCGCGCTGCAGGTGCTTCCCCTTGGGGCTGAACATGCACAGCCTCACGGGCCATGTCTCCGCGAGCCGGGACGAGTGTCAGACACTCGTCGTGTCCCGAGCGGACATGTCATGGCTCGGTGTGCACCACCACGTCGGCGACGTCGAGCTCGGCCCGGATCCGCTCCTCGATCTCGCTGGCCAGCTGGTGGGCCTCGGCGAGCGACCCGCCCTCGACCCGCACGGTGACGAAGAGCAGGACGCCGTCCGGCGTCGCGATGAAGCGCACCTCGCGGGGCGGCTCGCCCGTCAGGGCCCGGACGATCTCGGCGACGGCGCGCTCGTTGCTCTCAGCCAGGCGGTGGCCGGGCCCCGGCTCGCGCAGCGGCTCGAGATGCGTCCGCACGGAGAGGACCGAGGGCACCGTCTGCGCGATCGCACGCTCCACCTCCGACGCCACCTCGTGTGCCTCGGACAGCGGCAGCTCGCCCGGCAGCTTGAGGTGAAGGCCCACCTCGACGCCGCCGTCCACGGTCACGACGCGGAGGTTGTGCACCTCGCGCACCCGCGGGACGCCCAGGGCGGCGGCGAGCACCTGCTCCTGCAGCGCCTCTTCCACCCGCGGCTCGACGTGGACGACGACGTCGCTCTCGGGGAGCGCGTCCTGGACGGCCCGCTCGACGCGGTCGGCGGCCGCGTGGCCCTGGCCGACGGCGGCTCCGGGCGGCACGCCGATGACGACGTCCGCGAAGTGCCGGCCGGCCGACTGGCGGAGCCGGAGCCGGCGGAGCTCGACGGGCGGGCGAATCGCCGCGATCGCCTCCCGCGCTGCGCGGTCGGCGGCGTCCGGCGCGCGGTCCATGAGCACGTCCACGTTCCGGCGGATCAGCCGAGCCGCCGCGATCAGCACGAGCACGGCCACGAACAACGCGGCGAGCGAGTCGGCGCGCGGGTAGCCGCCGGCGACGAGCGCCAGCCCGATCAGCACGGCCACCGAGCCGGCGAGGTCGCTGCCGAAGTGGAGCGCGCTCGCCGCGAGCGCGGCGCTCCCGTAGCGTCGGGACCCACGCCAGGAGAACCAGGTCCGGCTCGCGTCCACGGCGATCACGATCCCGATCACGAGGAAGGCGTACCAGGCCGCCTCTACCTCGCGCTCGGCCGAGCCGACGAGATGCTCGATCGCCTTGTACGAGATGAAGAGGCTCGCGAGGACGAGGATGGTCGCCTCGGCGAGGGCGGCGAGATGCTCCGCCTTGCCGTGCCCGTACGGATGGCCCGGGTCGGCCGGGCGTCCGGCGACGCCCAAAGCGAGGAAGGTCAGCAGCGCGGCGACGAGGTCGGTACCCGAGTGGATCGCCTCCGAGACGAGCCCGAGGCTGCCGCTCGCGAGGCCGGCGCCGAGCTTCAACGAGATCAGGACGAGCGCGGCGACGACCGAGACGAGCGCTGTGCGGCGCTGCGGCGTCATCGCATCCATCGGAGCGTCGATCTCGCCGCGTGGTAGCCGCACATGCCGTGGACGCCGCCGCCGGGCGGCGTCGACGACGAGCAGACGTAGAGGCCGTCCACGGGCGTCGAGTACGGATCGAGACGAACGGCCGGCCGCGTGTAGAGCTGGCGCAGATCCTGGACGCCGCCGTTGATGTCGCCGCCGACGTAGTTCGGGTTGCGGGCCTCGACGTCGGCCGGGCCCATCGCGTGCCGTGCCAGGATCCGCTCGCGGAAGCCCGGCGCGAAGCGCTCGATCTGCGCCTCGATCCGCTCGGTCATGTCGACGGTCGACCCGTTCGGCACGTGGCAGTACGCCCAGAGCGTGTGCCCGTCGGCCGGCGCCCGGGTGTCGTCGAAGAGACTCTGCTGCGCGACGAGCACGTACGGGCGCTCCGACGCCTCTCCGCGCCAGACCGCATCCTCCGACTCCACGATCTCCGCAGCCGTCCCGCCGACGTGGACGGTTCCGGCCCGCCCGCAGTCCTCCGCCGCCCACGGCACCGGCCCGTCGAGCGCCCAGTCGAGCTTGAACACCCCCGGGCCGTATCGGTACCGGCGGAGCGCCCGCAGGTAGCGGCTCGGCAGCCGGTGGCCCGCGACCCCGATCACCCCGCGCGGGGTGAGGTCGAGCAGGATCGCCGTCCGCGGCAGCTCGTCGACGGACTCCACGGCCCGGCCTGTCTCGACGACGCCGCCGAGCGACCGGAGGTACGACACGAGCGCGTCGGCGATCGCCTGCGAGCCGCCGCGGGCGGCCGGCCAGCCGTAGGCGTGGCCGAGCATCCCCAGCACGAGGCCGAAGGATGCGGTCGGGCTCCGCCGCAGCGACTGGATCGAGTGCGCGGCCAGCCCTGCGAAGAGCGCCCTCGCCCGCTCGCCCTCGAACCGCTTCGCGAGGCCGGCGGCCGACCGGAGCGCGAGCAGGCCGAAGCGCGCGGCGGCGAACGGGTGGCGGGGGAGCGGCCGGGGCCCGAGCAGGAACGGAAGCAGGCGCCGCTCGTTGCGGACGAGCGGCCCGAAGAGCTTCCGGTACCGCTCCCCGTCGGCGCCGAGCCCGGCGGCGGTGGCGTCGACCGAGCGCTCGAGCATGACGGCCGTCCCGTCGTCGAGCGGGTGGGCGAGCGGCGCGTCCGGGTGGACGAGCTCGAGCCCGTGCTCCGAGAGCGGGAGCTCGGAGAAGCACGGCGAGGCGGCTGCCAGCGGGTGGATCGCCGAGCAGACGTCGTGGACGAACCCCGGCTCCGTCAGCTCGGCGGAGCGCAGCCCGCCCCCGACGCTCTCCGCCCGCTCGACGACAAGCACCGACCTCCCCGCCCGCGCCAGGGTGACCGCCGCGGCCAGGCCGTTCGGGCCCGACCCGACGACGACCGCGTCGGGGTTAGGCATCTTCCGGCGGCCAGATCACGAAATCGACGCACGAGCTCTCCGGCGGGGGCCACGGGCGGTGCTCGGCCCGCTCCGGCGAGGCGTGCCGGCGCGCGGGCGCCTGCAGCGCGTCCGTGAAGCTCCAACCGGCCATCGGCCCCTGGCAATCTACGGACCCGGACGATGCGTCAGACGCTGCGCCGCCTCGCGTACCGCCTGTTCCAGCCGGTCGACGGCGCGTCGCTGGCCGTCTTCCGGATGCTCTTCGGCGCGATCATGCTCTGGGAGGTCTGGCGCTACTTCTCCCACGGCTGGATCGAGCGCTACTTCGTCGAGCCGACCTTCCACTTCAAGTACGACGGCTTCGGCTGGGTCGAGCCCTGGAACGAGACGGGCATGCGACTCCACTTCACGCTGCTCGGCGTGCTCGCCGCCTGCATCGCCCTGGGCTTCTGCTACCGGATCGCGGCGCCGCTCTTCTTCCTCGCCTTCACGTACGTCTTCCTGCTCGAGCAGGCCCGCTATCTGAACCACTTCTATCTGATCTCGCTGCTCGCGCTGCTGATGGCGATCGTGCCCGCCCACCGGGTGTGGTCGCTCGACCGCTGGTTCATGGGCGAGAAGTGGTCGCAGACGGTCCCCACCTGGTCGCTCTGGCTCCTGCGGGCCCAGATCGCGGTCGTGTTCGTCTTCGCGTCGGTCGCGAAGTGGAACGGCGACTGGCTGCGCGGCCAGCCGCTCGGCCTCTGGCTGGAGGAGCGGACCGACTTCTTCCTGATCGGCTCGTTCTTCGACGAGCACTGGGCCGCGCTCCTCTTCAGCTACGGCGGGCTCTTCCTCGACCTCCTGGTCGTCCCCTTCCTGCTGATCCCGATCACGAGGCCGTTCGCGCTGCTCGCGGCCTTGGGCTTCCACTTCATGAACTCGAAGCTGTTCACGATCGGGATCTTCCCGTGGCTCGCGCTCGGGACGGCGCTGCTGTTCTTCCCGCCCGACTGGCCGCGGCGGCTGATCGCCCGCGTCCGCGAGCGGCGGCTGCGGCTCCCGCGCCCACCCCTCGTCACGAAGGTCCCGGATCCGCCCCGGACCTGGCGGCTCGGACGCGCGCGGACGGCACTGCTCGGCGTCCTCGCCGTCTACCTCGCGGTGCAGATCTTCATGCCGCTCCGGCACTGGCTCTACCCCGGCAACGTGAGCTGGACGGAGGAGGGCCACCGCTTCGCCTGGCACATGAAGCTGCGCGACAAGGAGTCGGAGGCGCGCTTCTTCGCCGAGGACCCGGCGACGGGCGAGTCGGGCGAGGTCGACCCGTTCCAGTACGTGACCGACTGGCAGTACGACGAGATGGCGGCGCGGCCGGACATGATCGTCCAGCTCGCGAAGCACATCGAGGATCGGGCGCGCGAGGACTTCGGGCTCCCCGACCTGGTGATCACGGCCGACGTCAGGGCCTCGCTGAACGGACGGGAGCCGGCGCGGCTGATCGACCGCGAGGTCGACCTGACGGAAGTGGAGCTAAGCCCGTTCCGGAGCGCGGACTGGATCGAGCCGCTCGACGAGCCGCTGCCCTAGGGAGGACGTCAGCTCAGCTTGACCGCGGTCCCGCTCGCCGCGACCATCAGCATGTCGTCGCCCACTTCCTCGTAGTCGAGGGCGACGGCGATGACCGCGTCGGCGCCGAGCGGCTCGGCTGCGGCCCGCAGCTCGTCCTTCGCCTCGCGCACGGCCTTCGCGAACTCCTCCTCGTAGGCGCCCGATCGGCCGCCCACGATGCTGCGGCCGAACGCCTTCAGGTCTCGGCCGAAGTGGACGCCCATGATCGCCTGGGAGGTGACGACGTCGAGGTACTCCTTCACGGGCCTGCCCTCGACGGCCATTCCGGTGGTCAGGATCATCGTGCTGCTCCTTTCGTCGTCAGACATCGCTGCGCTCGGTTCTCGCGACCGCCGCGGCAACGAAGGCGAGCGTCCACGCCACGACCACCGCAGCGCCGAGGCCCGGGGCGAGGAGGTCTTCGTCCGGGAGCCCGGCGAGCGCGTTCCCGGCCTGGCCCGGCAGAAGGCGGCCGACCGCCGGGAAGGTCAGGAAGAGCACGGACTCGACCGCGAGGGAGTAGGCCGCCAGAGCCACGATCGCGCCGACCTGGTTTCGAATCAACGCTCCGACCGTGACGCCCAGCATCGCGCTGAGCGCGCTGGCCGCGACGGGCCCGCACACGAGCACGAGTGCGTGGCCGCCTGTCAGCGCGAGGTCGACGTCGCGCGCCGCGAGGATCGCGAGGCCGGCGCCGAAGGCCAACGCGACGCAGACGACGGCGAACAGGATGCCGACCAGCGCGGCGGCGGCGAGCTTGGCCGCGAGGACGACGCGCCGGCGGGGCTCGAAGAGCAGCGTCGGCCTGATCGTCCCGTACCGGAACTCGTTCGTGACTGCGAGCAGGCCGACGAAGGTCGCCAGAAAGATTGCCTGCGTCGCCGCGCCGCCGATGAGCATGCGCTGCTGGTCTTCCTCCGCCAGCTCGTCCAGCGTCGGCGACAGTCCCTCCGCGAAGGCGCCCAGCAGCGTCAGGCCCACGGCGACAAGCAGGAACACCGCCACCGTGCGGGTCGTCCGCAGCTTGCGCAGCTCGGAGACGAGTTGCTCCCTCATGACGGCGGCTCCGCGGTCAGCTCGAGGAAGACGTCCTCCAGCGTCGGGGACTCCGTGACGACCTGGCGCAGGGCGACGTTCGCGGCCAGCGCGATCTCTCCGATCCGGTCGGCCGTCACGCCGTGGACGTGCAGCGCCCCGTTGTCGCGTTCGGCCGTGACGCCGGCGTTCCGCAGCGCCGCCTCGAGGGCGTCCGGCGTCGCCGCTTCGACGCGCACCGTCCCGGCGAGACGGCGGGTGAGCTCGTTCAGCGCCGACTCGACGACCAACCGGCCATGGTTGATGATCACGACCTGGTCGACGGTCTGTGCGACCTCGGCCAGCAGGTGGCTCGAGACAAACACCGTCCTGCCCTCGGCTGCGAAGCCGCGCAGGAAGTCCCTGAGCCAGCGCACCCCCTCGGGATCGAGCCCGTTGGCGGGCTCGTCGAGGATCAGGAGCTCCGGGTCGCCGAGCAGCGCGGCCGCGAGGCCAAGGCGCTGACGCATGCCGAGCGAGTAGCCCTTCACACGCCGGTCCGCCGCGCCCTTCAGATCGACGAGCGCGAGCACGTCCTCGACACGGCTCGACGCCACATGAGCCACGGGTGCGAGGACGCGGAGATGGTCGCGTCCCGTGCGCCCCGGATGCAGGTCGGCGGCCTCGAGCACGGCGCCCACGCGCGACCCCGGCCGTTCGAGCTCGGCGAACGGCCGGCCGAAGACGAGCGCGCGGCCATGGGTGGGCTCGGCGAGCCCCAGGAACAGCCGCATCGTCGTCGTCTTGCCGGCGCCGTTCGGGCCGAGGAAACCGGTGACGCTGCCCGCATCGAGGTCGAACGACAGATCGGTCACGGCGGTGATCTCGCCGAAGCGCTTCGTCAGCTCGACTGCCGACAGGACCGGTGGCACGTTGCCTCCTCACCGCCCATGCTTGCGCGAACCGGCGCCGGGCGCATCGGAAGAAGCCCGACGTCAGGCAGCGGCCTTTCCGCAGCGATGCCGGCCTGGGCCGGCTAGAGGTTGCCGCGCAGCGCCTGCTCGCGCTCGATCGACTCGAACAGCGCCTTGAAGTTGCCCTCGCCGAAGGTGGTCGCGCCGTGGCGCTCGATCACCTCGAAGAAGACCGTCGGCCGGTCCTGCGCGGTCTTCGTGAAGATCTGGAGCAGGTAGCCGTCCTCGTCGCGGTCGGCGAGGATCCGCAGCCGCTTCAGGTCGTCGTAGTCCTCCGAGATCTCTCCGACCCGCGCCTCGACCTCGTCGTAGTACGCCTCGGGCGTGTCCAGGAAGATCACGCCCCGCTCCTTCAGTGCCTCGACGGTCTGGACGATGTCCTCGCTCTGCATGGCGATGTGCTGGACGCCGGGCCCGCCGTTGAACTCGAGGTACTCCTCGATCTGGCTCTTGCGCTTGCCCTCGGCCGGCTCGTTGATCGGGAACTTGATCTTCCCGCTCCCGTCCGACATGACCTTGGACATGAGCGCCGAGTACTCGGTCTGGATCTGGTCGTCGCCGAAGTGGACGATGTTCGTCATCCCGAAGACGCGCTCGTAGAAGCCGACCCAGTGATCCATGCGGCCGAGCTCGACGTTGCCGACGACGTGGTCGAGCGCGATCAGGCCGACGCCGCCGCCCGGCTGCCCGTTCTCGACCATCGAGCGGTACCCGGGGAGGTAGGCGCCTGCGTAGTCCGCGCGGTTCACGAACGTGTGGACGACCTCGCCGTAGGTCCCGATCGACGCGAGCTCGACCCGGCCGAACTCGTCCTCGACCCAGTGCGGCTCGGCGATCCCGCGGGCACCGCGCTGGACTGCCTGGCGGTACGCCTCCGTGGCGCTCGGTACCTGCAGCGCGATGTCCTTCGCGCCGTCGCCGTGCCGGCAGGCGAACTGCGTGATCTCGCTGTCGCCGCGCAGGCCGCTCGTCAGCACGAAGCGGATGTCGCCCTGCTCGACGACGTAGGACGCGCGGTCGCGAACCCCGGTCTCGGGCCCGGCGTACGCCGTGCGCGTGAAGCCGAAGGCCTGCTCGTAGTAGTACGCCGCCTGCTTCGCGTTCCCGACCCAGAGCTCGACGTGGTCCCAGCCCTGGAGCGGCATGAAGTCCGTGCTCATGGGTCGCATCTTAGGCCGATTCGAGGGCAGGGCGGCGGCGGGCCAGGACCAGCGCGACGCCGATCGCGATTCCGCCCACGACCTGGAGCCAGCCGAGGTCCTCCGAGAGCAGCACCACGGCGAAGAGCGCGGCGAGGAACGGCTGCAGGTTCGTCACGAGGGTGGCGCGCGAGGGGCCGACACGCTCGATCGCCGTGAACCAGAGGAAGTTCGTCAGGACGAGCGGCCCGAGCACCGCGAAGGCGAACCCGGCCCAGACCAGCGGCTCGAGGTCCCAGCGCTGGTCGAGCAGCTGCGGAATCGCCGTGATCACCAGCGGAATCGCGCCGCAGACGAGCGCCCCGGCGCTGATCCGCCAGACCGAGTAGCGACGCAGGAGCGGCACGATCGCAACGGAGTAGAAGCCCCACGTCGCCGCGGCGAGGAAGGCGAGCAGGTTGCCGACCAGGTTGCCCGAGACGCCGGTGGCCGACCCCGCGGCGACGAGCGCGACGCCCACGAACGAGATCACGGCCGCGATCCAGAACCGCCGGTGCAGCCGTTCCACGCCGAAGGCATAGGCCACGATCGCCGTCACGATCGGGAGGCTCCCGAAGATCAGCGCGACCGTCGACGCGTTCGTCAAGTCGATCGCGTACATGAAGCCGATCGAGTTGACGTAGATCCCGATGATCGCGGCGCCGGCCAGGAAGACCGCATGCCTCCGCGTGAACCGCAGCGAGCGCTCGAGGCCGTAGGTGATGCCCGAGACGACCATCGCCGCTGCGCTGAACCGGAGCGCGGAGTAGGCGAGCGGCTGGAACCCGTGCGTGACCGCGTACCGGGTGACGGTGAAGTTGAAGGCCCAGATGGTCACCGTCGCCAGCAACATCAGCTCTGGAACGGAGAGGCGCCGCACCGCGCGACCCTACTCGTCGGCCCTCGTTAGGGTTGCCCCGTGAGCGAGGTACCGACGGCCGACGTCGACGAGGGGCCTCCCGCCCCCGTCTTCCTGGCGCTGATCGGCTCCTACGCCCTCGCTACGACGCTGCTGCTCCTGGGCTTCCTGGGCTTCCTCACCTGGGCCGCCGTCGGCGACGTGGTCGGGGTCGGCGCGACGCTCCTCGGGCTGCTCGTGCTCGGGGCGACCTACATCGCGTGGAGGGGGAGCCGCGCAGGACGGGCGCTGATCGGCCTGCTCGCGGCGGTGGCTGCCGTCGCCGGCGTGATCTACGTCTTCACCGGCCCATCGTCGGCGATCATCGGCTCGCTCGTCGTCGCCGGCCTCGGAGCCGGGGTCCTGGCGCTGCTCTTCCTGCCCGAGGCGTCCAAGCGCTTCTACTCCAGGGCCTGACCGCCCGACCGATGAGTCCGCGGCGCTTCCGCGGTCCACACGGCAAACGACCAAAGGAGCGGAGATGGGACGCATCATCGTCACCGAGTTCGTCTCGATCGACGGCGTCATGGAAGCGCCGGGCGGCGAGGAGGGCTACAAGTACACGAACTGGACCTTCGAGTTCCCCGACGAAGGCCAGTACGAGTACAAGCTCGAGGAGCTCCGGGAGACCGAGGCGCTGCTGCTCGGGCGGACGACCTACGAGGGCTTCGCCGCGGCCTGGCCGGAGCGCACCGACGAGAGCGGCTTCGCGGACAAGTTCAACTCGATGCCGAAGTACGTGATCTCGAGCACGCTGAAGGATCCGGAGTGGACGAACACGACGGTGCTCGAGGGTGAGTTCTCAGAGTCCGTCCCCCGGCTCAGGCAGGAGGTCGAGGGCAACATCGCCGTACACGGGAGCAACCAGCTCGTCCACGGGCTGCTCGACCACGACCTCGTCGACGAGCTGCGGCTGATGATCTTCCCCGTGATCCTCGGGATCGGGAAGAACGTCTTCCCGTCGCTCGACGACCGTCTCACGTGGGAGCTCGCCGACCATCGCACGTACGGGTCGATCGTGGTGCACGCCTACAGACGGCCGGGGCGGTAGGTTTCGCCCCCGGATGGAGGGAGAGCCGACCAGGGAGGACATCGACGCGCTCGTCGGGCCGGCGACGCCGCACTTCGCGTACCAGATCCGGGCGCGGGTGCGGGAGCTGATCGAGGGCCTGCCGGAGGATCACCCCGTGCGTGCGTACGGCGAGGAGCAGATCGAGCTGCTGGACCGGCTCGGGCACGCGTCGTCAAAGGCCGAGGACTCGCCGCCCGAGCCGCGGACGCGCATCGGCTGGGAGACGATCCCGAGCTCCGCGCCCGCGGATCATCCCTTGCCTCCGAAGGGATGAGCCGGTTCGAGGGAGCCGCGGTGCTCGTCACCGGGGGCTCGCGCGGGATCGGCAGGGCGATCGCGCTCCGGTTCGCCGAGCTCGGCGCGGAGCGGGTGGCGATCGGCTACATGCGGAACGACGCGGCCGCGGAGGAGACGGCGGAAGAGCTGCGCGGGCTCGGCGCGGAGCCCTTGCTCGTCCGCGGAAACGTCACCTCCGATCTGGTGCTGGCCGAGGTGGAGAGCCTGGGGCCCTGGAACGTCGTCGTCCACAACGCTGCGACCGGGGTGATCCGGCCGGCGCTGGAGACCGAGGACAAGCACTGGGACTGGACGCTGGGCGCGAACGCGCGGGCACTCCTCTCGTTGGCGCGGGTGGCGGCGCCGACGATGCCGGAAGGCTCCTCGATCATCGGCATCTCGAGCCTCGGCTCGACTCGGGTGCTCGAGAACTACGTCCTCGTGGGGACCTCGAAGGCGGCGCTCGAATCGCTCGTCCGCTACCTGGCCGTGGAGCTCGCGCCGCGGGGGATCCGCGTCAACGCCGTGTCGGGCGGGGTCGTCGAGACCGGCGCGCTGGAGCACTTCCCGAACCGGGAGGCGATGATCCACGCCGCGCAGAAGCGGACGCCGGCGGGACGCATGGTCGAGCCGCAGGACATCGCGCACGCCGTCGTCTTCCTGGCCTCCGACGACGCGGACATGATCCGCGGCCAGACGCTGATCGTCGACGGCGGCTTCTCGCTCCTCGCCTGACCCACCCGGCCGTGTCCTTCGTGCCGACTTCGTAACGGCTCGGCTGGCGAGGGACAGTCCCTCCCCCGCCGAGCGCCAGAATTCGCCCGAGGCGGCTCGGCGCCTGCCTGCGCCGAGATCCGGCTAGCGGTCGTAGCGGATGACGAGCCTGGCGATCTCGCCGTCGCGCTCGGTCAGGAGCATCTGCCCGGCGGGCACATCGGGCTCCTTCGCCCACGCGTAGGTTCCGTCGCCGTCGAGCAGGACGATCTCGTCGTCTGGCGGCTGCGCAGCGTAGGCGGCCGCGATCGCCGCGCGCCCCACGAACGGCCCGACCGAGATGCCCTCGAAGGCCAGCTCGGCGTCCTCGGCGAACGCCGCGACCATCGGGCCGAAGTCCCCCGACCGCACTCCGGCGTTGAACCGCTCGACGTGCTCTTCGAGCAGACTCACGGCCGCCGCGGGGCGGGCGCTGGCCGTCCCGCATACCTCACGCGCATCGAGAAGCGGCGCCCGGATTCATGAGGTCGCCGAAAGTCGTGAGACCTTCGGCGAAAACGGTCAGACCTTCACGCTGTAGACCGCTTCGACCTTCCCCTTCAGGTAGGCGAGGTACGGCTCGACGTCCAGCGGCCCGCCCACGATCCGCTCGAGCATCTCGTCCGGCGAGACGCGGCGGCCCCACCGGTACATGTGCTCGCGGAGCCACTCGCGCAGCGGCACGAACTCGCCGGCCTCCATCTGCGAGTCGAGGTCCGGAAGCTCAGAGCGAACCTTCTCCCAGATCTGTACCGACGCGATCGTGCCGAGCAGATAGGTCGGGAAGTAGCCGAACGAGCCGCCCGACCAGTGGACGTCCTGGAGGACACCCCGCGCGTCGTCGGGCACGTCGAGCCCGAGGTACTCCTTCATCTTCGCGTTCCACGCCTGCGGGAGCTCGCGCAGATCGAGCCGTCCCGAGATGATCTCCTGCTCCAGCTCGTAGCGGAGGATGATGTGCAGCCCGTAGGTGACCTCGTCCGCCTCGACGCGGATGAAGTCGGGCTGGACGCGGTTGACGTAGCGCCACCACTGCTCGTCGGTCGTCGAGCCGAGCTGCTCGGGGAAGAGCTCCTGCAGCCGCGGGAAGAACTGCCGCCAGAACGGCTTCGAGCGGCACACGAGGTTCTCCCAGAGCCGGCTCTGCGACTCGTGCAGCACCATCGAGTTGAG
The DNA here is from genome assembly GCA_035776735.1 of Gaiellaceae bacterium. GTDB lineage: Bacteria > Actinomycetota > Thermoleophilia > Gaiellales > Gaiellaceae > JACDAN01. The sequence continues at coordinate 79,991 of DASSSO010000033.1, forward strand.
CTCGACGAGGGGCGTGCGCTCGAGCGCGGGATCGATCCCGTGCTCGTAGATCCCGTGGCCGAACTCGTGCGCCGTGTGGAAGATCGATTCGGCGTCGGCCTCCGAGTAGCGCGTCGTCAGACGGATGTCGTCGATCGAGATCGAGGTCGCGAACGGGTGGATCGTCGGGTCGAGCCGCCAGGCCTCGGACGAGTACCCGAGCGTCTCGAGGATCTCGCGCGCGAAGAGCTCCTGCTTCTCGACCGGGAAGTGCCCGTGCGCGAAGCTCGTGTCCAGCGGGTCGGCCGCGGCGACCTCACTGATCAGCGGGATCACCACCTCCTTGATCCGCTCGAAGATCGCGGTGATCTCCTCGCTGCGGGCGTCCTCCTGGTAGTCGTCGAGGAGGATGTCGTAGTCGGACTTGCCGGTGTCCTTGAAGCAGTCGAGGTAGCGGTGCTTCAGCTCGACGTTCCGCTCCAGGTAGGGAAGGAACGCCTCGAAGTCCGAATTCCGGCGGGCCTCGGCCCAGGCCGGGATGCCGATGACCTCAGCCTTCGTGATCTCGGAGCGCAGCTCCGGCGGCACGCGGCGCGCCTTCTCGTAGTCGCGCCGGGTGACTCGGATCAGCGCGGCGTCGATCGACTCGGGGTCGAGCTCCGCCTCGTGCGGCGCGAGGTCGTCGAGCAGCTTGCCGATCTCGTCGGAGACGAAGAGCTCGTGCGAGAACCGGTCGATGGTCGAGAGCTGATCCGCGCGCCCGTCCGTGCCCTTCGGAGGCATCATCGTCTGCTGGTCCCACCCGAGGAGCGCGCTCGCTCGGTTCAGGTCGAGGATCACTCCCAGCCGCTCGCGCAGGTCGTTCAGCTTGGCTTCGTGACTCACCGCGTGGTCAGCGCTCCTTCCGTGTAGACGCCGGACGGGTTCCAGAGGAGGAAGCCGCCGGATTTCCAGCGCCTCGCGGCGCGAATCTGCTCCTGGACGTGCCCCAGCGTAGTCGTCCCGGTGAAGCTGAAGTCCTCCAGCCACGGGATCAGCTGCGCCTTCCCGCGCCTCATCTGGCGCCGGAAGTCGCGCAGCGACCGCCCGACCGTCCGACCGGGCACCGAGACCGGACTGTCGAGGCCGTACTCGCCTGAGCCGTAGTGGGACGGGTAGACCATCGGGTAGATCGCGTCGACGATCTTCGCGAGCCGGCGCGGCGACTGGCCGATTCCGAGGTCGCGTGTGGCCGAGAGGCCGAACACGTCGACCGAGACGCGGACGCCCATCGGCTTCAGCCGCTTGGTCGCGTAGTGGACGAACCTCGCAATCGTGACGCCCATCGCCTCGTTCCGCTTGCCCGGAAAGACCGCAGCCTCGATGTCGCCGTCGCTGGGAAAGCGGACGTAGTCGAACTGGATCTCGTCGAACCCGGCCTTCGCGGCCGCCTGCGCGATCCGGAGGTTGTAGTCCCAGACCCGCTTGTCGTACGGGTTCGTCCAGCCGAGGCCGGCGTGGTTCTGCCAGACGCCGCCGGCCGGCGTCCGGATCGCGAGGTCGGGACGGCCCTTGGAGAGGTACGGGTCCTCGAAGCAGACGACGCGGCCGATCAGGAAGAGCCCCTCGGAGTGAAGCTGCTTGGCGACCTTGGCCGGGTCGTAGTAGCGCATCGCCGCCCCGACGCGCTTCGCGAGCGCGGGCGCGCGCGTGTAGAACGCGACCTCGCCGTTCTCGTCCTTCACGTCCAGCTGGATCGTGTTGATGCCCGGCATCCGCGCGTACTCCTCGATCTTCCCGTCGATCGAGGCGAGCGCCATCGTCACGTGGACGCCGCGGATCTCCTTCGGCACCGGCGGGCCCGTCCGCTTCGGCGCGACCTTCGCAGCCGCCCTCGCATCACTCGGTTGCTCCCGCTCGCCGCGGTCCGGAAGCGCGCCTGCCCCCGCTACGACGGCGGCGCCGGCCAGGAGCAGGGCGATCGCCCCGGCGCTCCGGCGGAGCCTCCGCCGCCGCCTCGCCTGTGCTCGTCGCTGGCGAAAACGGTTGTTCGGGTCGAGGTACGGCTCCATCGGACTCGCAAAGGTACAACGCCCACGCCGCACGAGGCGGGATTACTCCTGCGCCGGCCGGGGTAAGGTCGTCCCGTGGGCGTCGTCGTGAGCCTGATCCTGATCGCCGTCGGAGCGATCCTCGTCTGGGGCGTGAACGCCGAGAGCACCGACTTCAACGTGGATGCCGTAGGCGTGATCCTGATGATCGTCGGCTTCGCCGGCCTCGTCCTCAGCCTGCTGCTGTGGCGCTCGTGGTGGGGCCCCGGCGCCTTCGCTTCTCGGCGGACGTACGTCGAGCGCGGCGGCGCTGCGCCACCGCCCGATGGCGGCCGTCGCCGCGTCGTCCACGAGGAGGAAGAGGTCGGGCCTCCTCCCGGCGCACCCCCGCCGCCGTAGGCGGGTCGGCTAGCGGCCGTTGCGGCCCGGGATGAAGCGGCGGAGCGTGTCGCCCGCGATATAGCCCGCGAGCTTCGGGTTCTCCTGGAGGCGGCGCAGTGAGTACGCGTACCACTGCTCGCCGTACGGGACGTAGATCCGGACCCGGTGGCCCTCCTGGACGAGCTGGGTCGCGCGCTCCTGCCTGACCCCGAGCAGCATCTGGAACTCGTACTCCGCCGGTGAGCGTCCCTGCTCGCTCACCAGCCGGACTCCCTCTCCGAGGAGCCACTCGTCGTGCGTGGCGATCCCGACGTACGAGCCGCCGGCCAGCAGGGCGTCCAGCGCCCGGACGAACCCCTCGCGGACCTCGTCGTAGCCGCGGTAGGCGATCTCCTCCGGCTCGACGTAGATCCCCTTGCAGAGACGGACGTTGGGGGTCAGGTCCGAGAGCGCCTCGATGTCGACGAGCGTCCGGCGCAGGTACGCCTGAAACACGACGCCCACGTTGTCGAGGCCCGCCTCGCGGAGCTCGCGGTAGAGGCGAAGCGTGTCGTCGGTGCAGCTCGAGTCCTCCATGTCGATCCGGACGAAGTTCCCGCGCTGCCCAGCCTCCCGGACGAGCCGCTCGACGACCTCCCGGCAGAGCCCGTAGTCGAGCTTGAGCCCGAGCGCGGTCAGCTTGATGCTGACGTTCGAGTCGAGCCCCTGTTCGTCGATGACCCGGAAGACGTTCTCGTACTCGTAGCCGATGTGGCGCGCTTCCTCCCAGGTCGTGATCTCCTCGCCGAGGACGTCGATCGTCGCCGTCTTGCGCTCGGCGTTGAGCCGCTCGACGACGCGGAGTGCGTCCTCGACGTGCGTCCCGGCGATGTAGCGCGCGGAGATCCTGCGGACGATCGGCTTCGGAACCGCCGGAAGGGTGCGGACGATTGCGCGGTCCAGCAGCGCCACGGGAGGCGAATTCTAGGCCCGGTAGCGTGACGGCGGGACGCCCACGCGGCGCTTGAACGCCGACGAGAAGCCGGACGGCGTCGCGTAGCCGGCCGCCGCCGCGACGTCCGTCACCGAGCAGCCGTCGGCGAGCAGCTCGAGCGCCAGTCGCATACGGGCTCGGGCCACGAACTCGTGCGGCGGCACGCCGACGACCTCGCGGAAGAGCCGGTGGAGGTGGAAGGGGCTCAGATGCACCTGCGAGGCGAGCTCGACGAGCGTCACCTCGCGGTCGAGTGACGCCTGAAGCCACTCGCGCGCGGCCGTGACGGCCCGGCGCTGCGCGGACGAGACGTACCGCGGCGGCGTGGCCGCCTCGCCGAGCTCGAGCAGCAGCTCGAGCACCAGCGTCTCGAAGCGGAGCGGCCCCAGCGACGGCGGGCGAGCGCGGCGAGGAGCACGTCGATGCGCGTCGTGCGGGGGACGTCGCTCCGCGCCGGCAGCCGCCGGTCGAGCAGCTCCGGATCGAAGGCCACGGAGAACGTCCTGTCGGTCGGAATCCGATCCTCGTGCGTGCAGCGATAGGTCTCGCCGAGCTGCCCGACGACCAGGTTCGACGTGTCCGCCTCGACCCGCCCGTGGCGACCGTGCAGGCCCCAGCGCCCGTGGGTCGTGGCGATCACGACCGGCAGCGCGAACGCCTCCTCGTCGGGATCGCCCTCCCAGTCGGGGCCGTGGGTGAACCACCCGGCCGACGCAAGCGGGCTCTGGGACGTCCTCGCCGCCGACGCCGCGAGCTATCTCGTCTTCGCCTGGAACCTGCTCCGGATCGGCGAGGTCCCTCGGCCCGCGGAGCGAACGCTCAGGCCGGGGCCTGCGGCCGGCGCTCCGGGTGATCGTCGGCAGCCGCGTCCTGCTCGTGACGACGGTCATGTTCATGTTCGCGAACGTCGGCGAGGGACTGGTCGCCGTCCTGCTGCCGGTCTACGCGGACGAGCTCGGACGAGGGGCAGGCGCGTTCGGCGGGCTCGTCGCGGCTGGCGCGGCCGCGGGGCTCGTCGCGGCCGGCGCGGCGGTCGGAGGGTCGCTTGGCGGCCGGATCTCGCACGGAACGGCGATCGCGCTGGCGCGGGCGGGCCGCGGGCCTCGCGCTCCTCCCCCTCGTCCTCGGCGCGCCGTTCGCGGCCGGGGTCGCCGCGCTCTCGGTCAGCTGGTTGTTCCTCGGGCCGCTCACGGTCTGGGCGCAGACCCTGCGAATGCGCGAGACCCCGCCGAGCTGCGCGGGCGCGTGTTCGGGACCCTGCGGACGGCTATGCAGGCGGCGTACCGCTCGGCGGGGCGCTCGCGGCGCCGCTCGTCGCCCGGGGCGGCGTCTCGCTCGGGTTCCTGGGCGCGCTGCTCGCGCTGTCGCTCCCGGGACTCGCCGGGCTGGTGCTACTTCGCCGCTAGGTCTCGCGCATGAACCCCTGGCGCGCGGCGCTGACGAGCGCCACCGCCTCGGGGAAGAGGACCCGCATGGCGTCGCGCAGCGCGATCGCCTGCTCGTCCGGTCCGCCCTCGACGCGCATCTGGCCGAGCGCCGCTGCCGTGAGCTGCACGGCGGTGTTGAGCGTGAGCGTCGCGAACTGCTCGCGCTGCGCCTCGGCGACCGATTCGGCCTGCCGCTCGGCGAACTCGCGGAGCCCGCGCATCAGATCCTCGGGGTCGCCCCCCATCGGGAAGCCGAAGCCGCCTTCCATGCCCCTACCGTAGCGATCCCCAGGAGGGCTCGGCGGGACGTTGCTCGGCGCAGCTGGCGTCCGCCGATCCCTCCTCAGGCCAGTTGGGCCTTGTAGCTCGACTCGACGTCGGAGGTGAACGACTGCACGGCGCCCGCCGCCGCCTTCATCGCCTCCGCGAAGGGCGAGGACCCGGGCGAGCCGAGCGAGTCCTCGAGCCGCTTCGTGGCCGCGCCGACCTCGTCGAGGTACCTGGCCGTGGCCAGGCGAGGAGGAGCGCCGAGCGTCCGCTGGAGCTCGAGCACCGCCTCCTCGGCCTCCTCGATCCCCTCGGGGTTCTCGGTCAAGCGCAGCGCCACCAGCCGCGAGCGGAGCTCGTCCAGCTCGCCGCCGCCGGCACTCTCCTCGGCGATCTCCGAGAGCGCGACGAGCGACGCCGCCTCCCGAACCCGCTCGCGCTCCGTGACCGGCTCGCCCCGGTCGTCCAGTGCCAGCCAGGAAACGTCGTCCCCCGAGCGGTACGCGCACAGGTAGATCCGGCCGCCCGAGGCCGGCTCGGCGGCGAGCACGCCGGCCAGCTCCTCGCCGTCGTCGGCGAACGCCGCGGCGGCGCCCGCGATGCGGTCCAGGTCGTCCTGGAGCGTCACGAGGGAAAAATAGACCTGTGAAGGAGCAGGCCCTCGACCTCTTCGCGCCGCTCGGGCCGACCTACGACCGGTACGCGAGCCTCCTCTCCTTCGGCCAGGACCCGCGCTGGCGGCGCTTCCTCGTCTCACGAATGGACGTCGGGACCGCGGACACCGTGCT
>DASSSO010000076.1:0-2220 GCA_035776735.1 Gaiellaceae bacterium
CCCGGAGGAGGTCCTCGACATCTACACGCTCTGGCGCCCGACCCCGCTCTACCGGGCGCGCCGCCTCGAGCAGGCGGTCGGGACGCGCTCGCGGATCTTCTACAAGTACGAGGGCGTCAGCCCGCCGGGGAGCCACAAGCCGAACACGGCCGTCGCGCAGGCCTACTACAACGCCAAGGAGGGCCGGACGCGCCTATCGACCGAGACCGGCGCCGGCCAGTGGGGCTCCGCGCTCGCCTTCGCGTGCACGCTCTTCGGGCTCGAGTGCAAGGTCTACATGGTCAAGATCTCCTATGAGCAGAAGCCCTTCCGGCGCTCGCTGATCCACGCCTGGGGCGCCGAGATCGTCCCCAGCCCGTCCGAGGACACCCAGGCCGGTCGAGCGGTGCTCGAGGAGCACCCGGACTCGCCCGGCAGCCTCGGGATCGCGATCTCGGAGGCGGTCGAGGACGCTGCGCAGCGCGAGGACACCGCCTACTCGCTCGGCTCCGTGCTCAACCACGTCCTCCTCCACCAGACCGTGATCGGCCAGGAGGCCCTGGCGCAGATGGAGCAGGCGGGCGCCTTCCCGGACGTGGTGGTCGGCTGCGTCGGCGGCGGCTCGAACTTCTCGGGTCTCGCCTTCCCGTTCCTGCGCGAGAAGATCGCGGGCCGCGACATCGACGTCCTCGCCTGCGAGCCCGCGGCCTGTCCGACGCTGACGCGCGGCGTCTTCGCCTACGACTTCGGCGACACGAGCAAGCTCACGCCGCTCGTCCCGATGCACACGCTCGGCCACGACTTCGTCCCGGCGCCGATCCACGCCGGCGGCCTTCGCTACCACGGCGTCGCGCCCCTCGTCTCCCAGCTCGTCCGCGACGGGCTGATCCGCGCGGAGGCCTACCTCCAGCGCGACTGCTTCGCCGCGGCCGTCGAGTTCGCGCGGAGCGAGGGGATCATCCCCGCGCCCGAGTCGTCGCACGCGATCCTCGGCGCGCTCCAGTCGGCGCGCGCGGCGGACGAGGCCGGCGAGGAGCGCACGATCCTCTTCAACCTCTCCGGCCACGGCCACTTCGACATGGCCGCCTACGACAACTACTTCGCCGGGAAGCTCGAGGACGTCGCGCTCGACGAGGCGGAGATCGAGCGGGCCCTCGCGGCGATCGAAGGCCTGCCGACCCCGGCCTAGCTCAGCTCCGGCTACGCGTTCCCGAGCGTCCCGTGCTTCTTCTTGTTGCGCTTGTCGCTCCGCTTTTCCTTGAGCGTCCTCTGCGGAGCCTTCTTTGCGAGCTTCTTGGGTTTCTCGGAACCCTTCATGGGCTCTCCTCTCGGTCGGTAGGTCGAGGGTAGACCACGCGGATGGCGACGCCTACCCGGCGCCCGGCGGGAGACCGAGGAACTCCGCCGCCTCGGCGACGGCCGGATCGTCGAGACCGAGCGGCCGGACGGCCTGCACCGAGAGGCGCGGTGCGGCCCGGTCGAAGAGCGTGTAGTTCGCCCAGAGCGACTCGTGGATCGACCACCAGCGGAGGCCTACCGCCTCGGTCTCCCGGTAGACGGCGAGCGCCTGCGGCTGGGTGACCTCCCGGTCCCGGGTGGCGACGCGGGAGGGCCGGAGGCGCCGGCGGCGGAGCACGGCGGGGTCGTCGAGGTCGATCAGCTCGGCTGCGTCGGGGAGCTCGATCGCGGCGAGCGCGAGCCGGAGGCCGCGGCGGACGAGCAGCGCGTCGATCAGCCGCTGGCCGCGGAACCGGGCGAGCTGCTCGACCACGCCCGATGCCTCCCGGTCGGTCAGGTAGAGACAGCCGTAGACGTCGGGGTTGTCGTGCCGCCCGTCACCCTGGAAGACGCGCGGGAACCAGAGAGGCGAGTCGGGCTGGTCGCCCCGCGCGCGCTCGTTCCAGGCGAAGCAGCGGTGGAGGATCAAGCGAACGAGTCCGCGCGCTCGGCGCGGATCGCTCGCATCAGCTCCTCCGCCCGCCCGGCGCGAACGAGGTCGATCGGCCGCCGGTCGCCGAGCAGCGGGTTGACGCCCCAGAGCCAGGCGCGTGCTGCGTCCGGCTCGTAGACGCGGAGCAGGTTCGACCAGACGAGCTCGAGCAGGTCGACCTTCTCGGCGTTGAGCGGGTCGATCCCGGCGCCCTTCAGCCAGCGCGTCACCCGCGAGCGGCTTACGCCGAGGATCTCGGCCAGCGCCGCCTGCGAGCGGAAGTCGACGCTGAGCGCCTCGATCTTGGCTGC
>DASSSO010000226.1:0-6056 GCA_035776735.1 Gaiellaceae bacterium
CCGGACCTGCTGGAAGCGCCGCTCGAGGGCCGCGTCGCGCTCCAGGTACTTGCGGTACTCATCGAGCGTCGTCGCACCGATCGTCTGGATCTCACCGCGGGCGAGCGCGGGCTTGAGGATCGAGGCCGCGTCGATGGCGCCCTCGGCAGCCCCGGCGCCGACGAGGTTGTGGAGCTCGTCGATGAACAGGATGATGTCGCCGCGCTGGGTGATCTCCTTCATCACCTTCTTCAGGCGCTCCTCGAACTCACCGCGGTACTTCGACCCGGCGACGAGCGCCGCGAGGTCGAGCGTGTAGATCTGCTTCCCCTTCAGGAGCTCGGGCACCTGGTTCCCGGAGATGCGGGCGGCGAGGCCTTCCACGACGGCCGTCTTGCCGACGCCGGGCTCGCCGATCAGCACCGGGTTGTTCTTCGTGCGGCGCGACAGGATCTGCATCACGCGCTCGATCTCGGTCTGGCGCCCGACGACGGGGTCGAGCTTGCCCTCGGCGGCCAGCTTGGTCAGGTTGCGGCCGAACTGGTCGAGGAGCTTGGAGCTCTTCGCCTTCTCGCCGGCGGCGCCCCCGCCCTGCTGGCGCCGGCCGGGGCCGGAGAGCATGCGGATGATCTCGTTGCGGATCTTCTCGGCGTCGGCGTCGAAGTCGAGCAGGATGCGCGCCGCGACGCCCTCGTTCTCGCGGACGAGGCCGAGGAGGATGTGCTCGGTGCCGATGTAGTTGTGGCCGAGGGAGAGCGCCTCGCGCAGCGCGAGCTCGAGCACCTTCTTCGCGCGCGGCGTGAACGGGATCTGGCCGGTCGTGACCTCGTCGCCCTGGCCGACGATCCGGGCGACCTGCGCGCGGACCTCCTCGACGGTGATGTCGAGGGACTCGAGCACGCGGGCGGCAAGACCCTCCTCCTCGCGGAGCAGGCCGAGCAGGATGTGCTCGGTGCCGATGTAGTTGTGCTTCAGCGCGCGCGCTTCGTCCTGCGCGAGAACGACGACCTGACGAGCCCGTTCGGTGAACCGCTCAAACAACCTTCGATTCCCCCTTCCACGACGTTGCCACTGAGAAGCCGGGACTGCCGGCCACAGATCGAAGGTCGGCCCATCGTAGCTCAGTGGTCGGAGCCCACGTCGCCCGTGGGGCGCGCTGCGAAAAGTCTTTACGAGTGCGTAACCGCATCTTCCTGAAGGACCTTTCGGCCGGGAGGCTCGTGCGGTTTAGCGGACGCTAGTCGGCTTGCCGGAAGACGCGAAAGACCGACACGAACGTGAGGAGCAGGATCTTGAAGTCGAGCCACAGCGACCAGTTCTCGATGTAGTAGTTGTCCCACTCGACCCGGTCGGCGAGCGACGTCTTCCCGCGCAGCCCGTTGACCTGCGACCAGCCGGTGATCCCGGACTTGACCCGGTGGCGGTCGCTGTACCGGTAAACGCTCTGCTCGAAGAGGCGGACGTAGTGGCTCCGCTCCGGCCGGGGGCCCACGACCGACATGTGCCCGAGGAGCACGTTCAGGAGCTGCGGGAGCTCGTCGATCGAGGTCGCCCGCAGGATCTGCCCGACCCGCGTACGGCCGCCTTCCGCCTGCGCGGGGAGGTCGTTCGGCGCGGCGCCGTCGGACGCGGCGCCGCCGAGCTGCTGGCGCGCCCAGTCGGCGTCCGCCTCGCCCCGCTCCTCGGGCGAGCCGCGCATCGTCCGGAACTTGAGCATGTCGAACTCGCGCCCGTCGCGCCCGACCCGGCGTTGCCTGAAGAACAGCGGCCGCCCGAGCGACAGCCAGACGGCGATCGCGGCGCCCACCAGCACCGGCGACACGAGCACGAGGAGCGCGGCGGCGAGCACACGGTCGATCGCGTACTTGACCGCGAACTGGAGGCCCTTGGGGTTCGGCCGGCGGGGCACGACGAGCGGCACGCCGCCGAAGTAGTCGATCGAGAGGCGCTGGCTCATCCGCTCGAAGAGCCGGGGTACGAAGGCGACGTCCACGCCGAGGTCCTCGCAGCGCTGGACGAGGCGGAGCAACACCTCGTGCGGCGCGGTGGAGAAGGTCACGATCACCTGTTGCACGCCGTGCTCGGCGATCACGCGCTCGAGGTCCCAGCTGGCGCCGAGGACCGGCAGCCGCGCCTCGTCCTCCGACGCGGCGATCGGGTCGCGGTCGAGGAAGCCGATCGGCTTCAGGCCGAGCTCCGGCTGCGCGAGGAGCCGCGTCGCCATCAGGCGCCCGACCTGGCCCGCGCCGACGATCAGGGTCGGCCGCAACGCCTCGCCCTGGCGCCGCGCCTGCGTCCGCGACCAGTGGAGCGCGACGCGGCCCGCGGCGAGGTAGACGGTCGCGAATGCCCACGGGCGGATGCTCTCGGCGGAGAGGTCGGCCGGCTCCGTCAGGAGCTCGCGGAGGGTGAGCACCGCCATCGCGGCCAGCGAGGTCGAGGTCACGACTCCGCGCAGATCGTCGAGGATGTCGGCACGGAGGCGCGGGCGGTACATGCCGCGGGCGGCGAAGCCGGCGACGACGAGCGCCGAGAACAGGAGGAGCCAGCCGACCGGAGCCGCGTCGACGCTCGCCGCCTGCGAGCCGAGCGAGGCCGCGAGTGCCGCTGCCAGGAGCATCCCGGCGTCGAGGGAGGCGCGCGCGACCGTCCACCGGGTGTCCGGACGGAAACGGGACGCAAGCTGCTGCCGTCGGGTGAGCGCATCGTGCGACGGCGCGCTCGACAGCGCCTGAGGCGGGGCCGCAGTGAGGTTCGGTTCGATCAGCTACTCACCACTCGGGGTCGTGCGGGAGTAGAGACGGCCCGGCGCCGCAGGCCCGCTCCGATCAGGAGCAGCGGCCCGCCGCCGGCGACGAGGAGTGCGGCGTCGAGGGAGGAGAAGGGCACGCGCCTGCTCGGGCGACTGCGCTCGGCGGAGGGCGGAGCGGCCTCGCCGGCGGCGGGCACGCCGATCGGCCTGCGCGGAGTCGCCGGGCTCGGGTCCGTGCGCACTTTCGGAGGAAGGTCGAACGCGCGCTCGATCTCGGCGCGCGTGTAGGTCCCGTCGAGCCTCCCGTTGTCGGTCAGGTCGCGGTAGATCTTCTGTGGCGTCGCCGCAAACGCCGATCCCGCGCAGCCGAGCGCAAGGAGTGAGGCTGCGGCGACTGCGAGAAGTCGGTGACCCGACATGATCCTCCTTTTCCCTTCGGACTTCCCCTGAAGTCGCCCGATCTCATCTTGTCTGCGATGTAACGCCTACGCAACCCGTTCGGATACGAAAGCGCATCCCTCGTTCGAGGGATGCGCTAGACGGCTTCCGGCGGACCGACCATCTACGCTGGCGGTCGGTGGCTGGCACGGCACTTGTCACGGGAGGGGCTGGGTTCATCGGCTCGCATCTGGCCGAGCTCCTGCTCGAGGACGGATGGGAGGTCTACGCGTTAGACGATCTCTCGACGGGAACGGAAGCAAATGTCTTCCATCTGCGTAAGAACCCTTACTTCCACCTCACAGTCGAGTCCGTGCTTTCCCCGTCCGTCGTGAGCGAGCTCGTGCACAAGGCGGACGCCGTCTTCCATCTCGCGGCGGCGGTCGGGGTCCGGCTGATCGTCGAGCGGCCGGGGCACACGCTCCTCACCAACGTCCGCGGGACCGAGACCGTGCTCGAGTACGCGGGCCGCTTCGAGAAGCCCGTCCTGATCGCGTCGAGCTCCGAGGTCTACGGGGACCACCCCGGCGAGAACCTCCCCCTCCGCGAGGACGCGCGCCGGATCTACGGGCCGACGACCGCCAAGCGCTGGGCCTATGCCGACTCCAAGGCGATGGACGAGTTCCTCGCCTTGGCGCGCCACGAGGAGGAGGGGCTGCGCTGCGTGATCGCCCGGCTCTTCAACACGGTCGGGCCGCGGCAGAGCGGCCAGTACGGCAACGTGATCCCGAGGTTCGTGCAGGCCGCCCTCGCCGGCGAGCCGCTGGAGGTGCACGGGGACGGATCCCAGACGCGCTGCTTCTGCCACGTCAAGGACACCGTCCGGGCGCTGGCGGCGCTCCTCGGCGAGGAGTCGGCGCGCGGCGAGATCTACAACGTCGGCTCCACGGAGTCGGTGACGATCCTGGAGCTCGCCGAGCGGATCGTCGGGCTGACGGGCAGCTCGTCCCCGATCGTCTACGTGCCCTACGAGGAGGTCTACGGGCACGGAGTCGAAGAGATGTTCCAGCGCATGCCCGCGATCGACAAGATCCATACCGCCGTCAACTGGTCGCCGACCGTCGACCTGAACGGGATCCTCGCTGAGGTGATCGAGCACGCACGGCGCGAGTCGCCGCACGGCGCCGGCGTCAGCTGACCGTCCGGCACCGTGAGTAGCGGCGCCGAGGCTCCAGGAGGCGAGCGGCTGGCAGTCCGCCTCGCCGCCAACTCGATCGTCCAGATCGGCGGCAGCGCGCTCGCCGCCGCCATCTCCTTCTTCACATTCGTCGCGATGACGCGGGGCCTCGGCCCGGACGCGTACGGCAACTACGTCGCCGCCACGAGCTTCCTCTTCCTGCCGATCGTCCTCTCCGACCTCGGCCTGGCGACGACGGTCCTCCGCGACATCTCCGCCCGGCCGCAGGAGACGGAGCCCGTCATGCGCCGGTCCGTCCCCCTGCGCGCCGGGATCTCGGGGGTCGCCGTGGCCGCGATGGTCGTCCTCGGCCTCGTCATCCCCTTCAACGAGCAGACGAAGGTCGCCGTGCTGATCTGGTCCGTCGGGGCCTGGGCGACGCTGATGAACGTCGCGCTGCTCCCGGTCCTCCAGGCGCAGCTGCGGATGCACTGGGCAGTCGCGGCGAACCTCGCCGGCCGCTCGGCAGCGCTGGCCCTCACGCTGGGCGCGCTCGCGGCCGACCTCGGCTTCAACGGCGTCGTCTGGGCGCAGGTGATCGGCGTGGTGGTCACGTTCCTCGCCGACCTCCTCGTCGTCAGCCGGCTCGTCCAGCTCCGTCCGATCGTCGACCTTCCGTACTGGCGCGCGCTCGTCCGGGGGTCGATCGTCATCGGCCTGGCGATCGGACTGGGGCAGGTGTTCTTCCGCATCGACGGCGTGATCCTCGCGCTCGTCCGGCCGAGCGAGGAGGTCGGGTTCTACGGCGCCGCCTACAAGTTCCTCGAGCTCTCGGACCTGATCGTCGCCGCCATCGCGCTGTCGGTCTTTCCGACCATGACCCACTTCTACGCCACCGGGAACACGGCGTTCCGGCCGCTCGTCCAGCGGACGTTCGACGTGCTCCTCGCGGCCGCGACCGCGGTCTCGCTCGTCTTCCTGCTCTTCCCGGAGGAGCTGATCGTGCTCACGTCGGGCTCGGAGTTCGAGGCAGGGGCGGATGCCCTTCGGCTGCTCGCGCCCTACCCGATGCTGTTCTTCGTCAACGCCCTCATGTGGCGCGTCCTGATCGCGGCGGGGCAGGACCGCGCGCTGCTCGCGATCGCGGCGTCCGTGCTCAGCCTCAACGTCGCCCTCAATATCGCCTTGCTGCCGCCCTACGGCTTCCGCGCCGCGGCGGTTACCGCCGTCGTCTCCGAGGTCTTCTCGATCGTCCTCTCCGCGACCGTGCTGCGCCGTAGGGAAAACTTCCTCCCGAGTCTCGGGTACGGCCCGGTGATCGCAGTGGCCGCGGCCGCGATGGCGGCGGTCGCGCTCCTCCTCCCCGCTCCGTGGCCGGTCGCGGCAGGCGCCGGGGTCGCCGTGTACGCGGGCCTCCTGCTCCTGCTCCCGGGCTCGATCCGGGAGAGCGTGCGGCAGATACGGCGGGAGCTGCGGGGTGGGCAGGAGGCGGTGCCCGAGACGGCCCCGGCGGTTGAGCCCGAGCCGGCCGGGGAGGAGCCCGTCGAGCTGAGCGTCGTGATCCCCGCGCGGAACGCGGCCGGCACGATCGGCGACCAGCTCGAGTCGCTGGCGCGCCCGCGGTTCCACCGGCCTTGGGAGGTCGTGGTGGTGGACAACGGCTCGACGGACGGCACGGCCGACGTCGCGCGATCGTACGCCGGCCGCGTCCGGCTACGGGTCGTGAACGCCTCGGACCGGCCCGGGATCGCCTACGCGCGGAACCGAGGA
>DASSSO010000223.1:0-3653 GCA_035776735.1 Gaiellaceae bacterium
CATGCCCGGCATCGTGGCAGACACTTTGGCGGACCTTCGCGCCGATGGTCTTAGGCGCCCGCCGACGGTCGGCTTATAGTCCTGAGCTGTCAGTTTCTTCTAGTTACGAGGAGGATCATGAAGCGAATACGCCGTCTTGCGCCCTCGCCTGCGCTGGTCGTCGCGATGGTGGCGCTCTTCGTCGCGCTGACGGGAACCGCGGTCGCGACCACTTCAGCATTAATCACGGGCAAGCAGATCAAGAACAACTCGATCACGGGTGCCGACGTAAAGAACAAGTCGCTGACGCCGAGGGACTTCCGGGGTTCGGTGCGCGGACCTCGAGGACTTCGCGGCCTGACCGGCGCCACCGGCGCAACCGGCGCAACCGGCGCAAAGGGCGACACAGGGGCGACCGGCCCACCCGGTCCGTTCCCCGACCCCCTCGAAAGCGGGAAGACGCTTCGCGGGACGTTCGCGCTGTCGAACTATGCGACGAACACGAACGTGTACACCCTCACGCCGATCAACTTCGTGTTCCGTCTCGCGTCTGCGCCGACGGCCCACTGGGTGCCGACCGGAGGTACGCCGCCGGCTACCTGTCCGGGGTCGGCAAGCGCGCCCGAGGCGGCTGCCGGCCACCTCTGCGTGTACGAAGCGACCCAGGAGAACATGGGAAGCCGCGGCGTCACGAGCCTGACGCACTCCGCAAACGGCACGCACAGGTTCGGGACGCTCGTCTACGGCTACCCCAACGCGGCTGCGGCCCGCTTCTACTCGACGGGTTCTTGGGCCGTCACGGCGCCGTAGCGCTCATCCGTCTCGGAGGAAACTGGCCCGGGCGTGCTCGGGCCAGTTTCAGCCCGCGACGAGTTGGCAGACGAATCGGGTCCCGATGTCGGACACCGATAGGTTCAAGGCCGGGCTGCGCCCTGGGTGACACCTGCGGCAAGGCCCGACCTCTTCCAGGCGATCCGTCCGGCGTTCTCCTCAAACTCGTGCCTCACGCCTATCCGAAGGGAGACATATCGTGAGAGGGATTCTCGCGCGGGTGTCGCCGCCGATGGTCGTCGCGATGTTCGCGCTGTTCGTGGCTCTGACTGGAACGGCCGTAGCCACTACGTCCGCGCTGATCACCGGCAATCAGATCAAGAACGGCTCTATCACGGGCCTTGATGTCAAGAACAAGTCGCTGACCCCGCGGGACTTCAGGGGTTCCGTTCGGGGCCCAAGGGGGCTCAGGGGTGCCACCGGGGCGACTGGTGCGACCGGGGCGACCGGGGCGACCGGGGCAAAGGGCGACAAGGGAGACCCGGGAGATCCTGCTACGCGGCTGTGGGCTGCCATCAACGGCGGGGCCGCGCCCACGTTCGCGAAGAACAGTGGCGCTGCAACTGCCGTGGATCGAACCGTAGGGGTCGGCCAGTATCGCGTGACCTGGGATCGCGACATCACCGGGTGCGGTTGGCTCGGGACGCCCGGTGGTAGCGACACAGGCGGGATCCCTCCCGACGCGTATGTGTCGATTCACCGAAGTTCTGCAGGGCCGCAAACGTTGTTCATCGAGATTCGGAACAACGCCGGAACCGCGGTCGACGAGGACTTCACTGTCGCCGTCTTCTGTTAGCCCCGTCAGGTCAGGTCTTGCGTCGCCGTCGGCGCAAGACCCGACCACCTTCTACGAGCCGCGGCCGATCCATGCCTCGCCGCCCTCGTAGAGCTCCTTCTTCCAGAGCGGCACGCGCTCCTTCAGCTCGTCGATGAGCTCGCGGCAGGCCGCGAGCGCGTCCTGCCGGGGCTCACGGTGTCAGACACCGTTTGGCGTCAAGAGCGATCTGTGCCGAATGCGTGATTACTCTCGGCCGGGAGGCCCTGGCGCCGGTGCCGCTACGGTTCGTGCGTGGGCACTGTGCACGCTCCGATCTCGCTTCCAGGTGAAGACCTGATTCGCCGCGGACTCCGAGACCTCGACGAGGGAATCGAGTCGGTCGAGTCTCTGTTGGTCTCGATCGGGGCGCCGAGGTTGCGGACACTCGGCCTGCCGGTTGCCGCTCCGCTTCCGGCGCCCGAGCAGCGGCTTTATCGTCTTCTCGCCGCCGACCACGGCGATGCCGCCCACTCGCGGTACAACGCGCTCGTCCGGCGGCTCGTCAGCTACGAGCGGGCAGCGACTGCCGCCGGCGTCGAGCTGCATGCGTAAGCCGGCCGACGCCGAGCGCATCCACCGATTCATGCAGGCTGTCGGCGCAGCTGCCCCGGATGAAGGCACGTGCTACCTGGTCGGGGGAGGGACCGCCGTGCTGCTCGGCTGGCGCGAGACGACCATCGACGTGGACATCGAGCTCGATCCCGAGCAGGACGACGTGCTGCGAGCTCTCCCGGCGATCAAGGACGACCTCGAGATCAACGTCGAGCTGGCGTCGCCTCGGGACTTCATCCCGCTGCCCGCCGGCTGGGAGGAGCGGAGTCCGTCCGCCGGCCGCGAGGGCCGGCTCACGTTCAAGCACTTCGACCTCCTCTCGCAGGCGCTGGCGAAGCTCGAGCGGGGCCACGCGCAAGACCTCGAGGACGCGCGCGTCATGCTGGACCGCGGGCTCGTCGAACCCGACCGGCTCCGCGAGGCGTTCGACGAGATCGAGCCGCAGCTCTACCGCTTCCCGGCGCTCGATCCCGCCGATTTCCGCCGGCGCGTCGAGGAGTACCTCGGCTAGCTCACGAGCCGCGGCCGATCCATTCCTCGCCGCCCTCGTAGAGCTCCTTCTTCCAGAGCGGGACTCGCTCCTTGAGCTCGTCGATCAGCTCGCGGCAGGCGGCGAGCGCGTCCTGCCGGTGGGGCGCGGAGACGGCGATCGCGACACTCACGTCGCCGATCTCGCAGCGGCCGGTGCGGTGGGAGATCGCGACCGCGCAAAGATCGTGGCGCTGCTTGACCTCGTCGGCGAGCTCGGCCATCACCTTCTCGGCCATGCCGGTGTACGCCTCGTACTCGAGCGCGATCACGGTCCGTCCGCGCGACTGCCGGCGGACGGTTCCCTGGAAGGTGGCGATCGCGCCGGCGCGCTCGTCCTCGACCTCCGCGACCACGGCGGCGAGGTCGACTGGGCCGTCGACCAGCCGGAAGGCGCCGCCCGAGACCGGCGGGATCAGCGCGACCTCGTCGCCGTCCGAGAGCGGCGTCGAGCGGTCGGCGTACTCCTGGTTCACGGCGTACAGCAGCCCGCCGGGCTCCTCGCCGAGCCCGAGCTCCGCCCAGACCTCACCGACGGTTCCGGCCTCCACCTCGCGCTCGCTCCAGCCGGCCCGCTCGCGCAAGCCCGCGAACAGGCGGACCCGGACGCTCATCCGTACACCCGGACGACCGAGCCGTAGCCCCAGCGCTCGCGCAGTCCCGCCGCCAGCCAGAGCGGCACCCGCACGCACCCGTGGCTCGCCGGCCACGCCGGCACCGACGGGTAGCCGTGGATGGCGAACCCGCGCAGGAAGTACATCGGGTGGTAGAGCACCCAGTCCCAGCCGGAGACCTCGCGGTAGACCCGCCAGGTGCCGACCGGCGTGTTCCCGGTCACCCCGGTCGAGACGTGGATGACCCGGGCGACCTTGCCGTCGCGCACCTCGTAGAGCGTCTGCTGCGTCTTGCGGACCTCGAGGTAGTCGCCCCGGCCGACGCTCGGGCG
>DASSSO010000079.1:0-8552 GCA_035776735.1 Gaiellaceae bacterium
GAGGCGGGACTGCGCAGGACGCCGCGTAGGCGGCGCTCTTGCTGCAGCAGCGCCAGAGCGTGGCGAGGAACCGCTCCTCGGCGGGCGTGAGCTCGCGGCCGGCGAGCCGGACGACGAGGAAGTGCCGCCGGAGCGGTTCCCGCCCGGCGATGCGGAAGCTCTCGAGCCTGCCCTCCGCGAGCTCGGCCGCGACGGCGAACCGGCTCAGGAACGCGAACCCCAGCCCCGCCTCCGCTGCGCGCTTGACGCCCTCGGTGGGCCCCAGGCGCCAGGTCGTCCTCGGGTGGACGCCGGCGGCCCGGAGCTCCTCGTCCGCGAGCGCCTGTGTGCTCGACCCGACCTCCGAGGCGAGGATCGTCGCGGCGGAGAGCGCCTCGGCCGCGACCGCGCCGTCCTCGACCGGCAGGAGACCCGGCTTGGCGACGCCGAGCACCTCGTCCTCGCAGAACCGCTGCACCGCGAGCCGCGGGTCGTCAGGAACGTCGCCGACGATCGCGAGCTGCACGCTTCCGGCGAGCAGGCGCTGGAGGACGTCGACGGTCGACGCCACCTCCAGGTCGACGTCGACGCTGGGGAACTCCTCCTGGAAGCAGCCCAGCGTCTCGGGGAGCAGGTACACGCCCGGAGCCCAGGACGCCGCGAGCGTGACTCGGCCGGACTGGAGCCCGGCGAGGTCGGCGATTTCCTCCTCGCCCGCGGCGAGCGCCGCGAGCGCCTCTGCGGCGCGGAGGGCGAGCACGCGGCCCGCGTCCGTCAGCCGGCTTCCCCGGCCCAGCCGCTCGATCAGCGGCTGGCCCATCGCGACCTCGAGCACGCGCACGTGCTCGCTCGCCGTCGACTGCGTGACACCGATCGCCCGCGCGGCCGCGGAGACGCTGCGCTCGTTCGCGAGCGCGACCAGCAGGCGCATGCGGGTGGCGTCCCAGAGGGCACCGAGGGTGCTCCGCTCAACGTCGGGAACGATGGATGCCATCGCCATCTTCGGTTGCGACGATAGCACGGCCGTCCCTACCCTGGCTCCGTGATCCTCCGGCCGTTCCTCTTCGCCGGGACTGCCTGCGCCAGCTACCTCTTCGGGTGCACGACCCGCGGGAAGCTCGCGGTCGTCGACCCGCACGCCGAGCTCGTCGACGCCTACCTCGCGGCCGCCTCCGAGGCGGGCGCGCCGATCGTCGCCGTCTTCGAGACACACGTGCAGGCGGACCACGTCTCCGGCCTGCCCGAGCTGGTGGACGCCACGGGCGCGGCCCCATACCTGCCCGCAGGGGCCCGCGTCGAGTTCCCGCATGTGGAGCTCGCCGACGGCGACGTGGTCGAGCTCGGCAACACCGTCGTCCGCGCCCTCTCGACGCCCGGCCACGCCCCCGCGCATCACGCCTACGTCGTGGCCGACCGTCGCCGCGGCGACGAGGAGCCGTGGCTTGCGTTCACCGGCGACTCGCTGCTCGTCGGCGACGTCGGCCGGCCGGACCTGCACGCCGACGGAGACCCCGCGCCGCTCGCACGCACTCTCTTCCACTCGATCGTGAGGCTGCTCGAGCTGCCCGACGGCGTGCTCGTCTACCCGTCGCACTACGGCGGCTCGGTCTGCGGCCGGTCCCTCTCCGGGAATCCGTTCTCGACGATCGGCTTCGAGCGGACGCACAATCGCGCCCTCGGGGCGCCGGACGCCGAGACCTTCGCCCGTGACCTGCTCGCGGACGTCCCGCCTCCGCCGATCGACCAGGCCGAGATCGTCCGCGCCAACCGCGCCGGCGCGGTTCCCGCCCGGAGGTGACCGAGCCTCAGCTCGGGCTGCGCGCCAACGCGGGCCAGTTCGGCCTGCTAGTGGCGATCAACGCGCTCGTCGGCGCCATGGTCGGGCTGGAGCGGAGCGTCCTGCCGCTCGTCGCCGAGGACGAGTTCGGGCTCGCCTCCCGCACGGCGATCCTCTCCTTCGTCGTCGCCTTCGGGATCGCCAAGGCGCTCTCGAACCTGGTCGCCGGCGGGCTCGCCGACCGCTTCGGCCGCAAGCGGCTGCTCGTGGCCGGCTGGCTGCTTGCAGCTCCGGTGCCGCTGCTGATCGGGCTGGCGCCGAGCTGGGGCTTCGTCGTCGCCGCGAACGTCTTCCTCGGTGCGAGCCAGGGATTCGCCTGGTCGATGACGGTGGTGATGAAGATCGACCTGGTCGGGCCGCGCCGCCGCGGACTCGCGCTCGGCCTGAACGAGTCGGCCGGCTACCTGGGCGTCGCGCTCGCGGCGCTCGCGACCGGCGCGCTCGCCACGGCCTTCGTCCCGCGGACCGTGGTCTGGGTCGGCGGCCTCGCCGTCGTCGTCGCCGGCGCGGCCGCGTCGATCCTCCTCGTGCGGGACACGTCGGAGCACGTGCACGCCGAGCAGCGAGGGCACACGAGGCGGAAGCAGGTCCGGCGGCCCCTGCGGCACGCGATGGGCGCTACGGCCGCCCAGCCGGAGCTTCGTGCCTGCGCGCAGGCCGGCTTCGTCAACAACCTCAACGACGCGCTCGCCTGGGGCCTCGTCCCGCTCTACCTCGCGGCCAACGGCGCCGCTGTCGGCGAGATCGGCGTCGTCGCCGCCCTCTACCCGGCCGTGTGGGGCGCGGGCCAGCTCCTCACCGGCTGGTTCTCGGATCACGTCGGGCGGAAGCCCCTGATCGTCGCCGGAATGCTCGTCCAGGCGGGCGCGCTCGCGCTGCTCGTCGAGAGCGGCGGCGCCTTCGGCCCCGCCGTCGCCGCCGCGCTGCTGCTCGGCGCCGGCACGGCGCTCGTCTATCCGACGCTGATCGCGGCCGTCTCCGACGTCGCCCAGCCGTACGAGCGCGCGGCCACCGTCGGCGTCTACCGCTTCTGGCGGGACTTCGGCTTCGTCGCCGGCGCGCTGGCCGCGGGCGTCGTCGCCGACGCGGTCGGCTCCTCGGCGGCGATCGCCGTCGTCGCGGCGCTCACCGCCGCCAGCGGCCTCTGGGTGGCAGCCACCCGCTGGGCGCCGTCCGCTAGCCCTCTCGCCGCTCGTCGGCCGGCCGCGCCGTGACGACGATCGCCACTGCGAGCTCGCCCTGTCGCCGGGACGGGATGAGCTTCCGCATGAGCTCGAGGAGGTCGTCGATGGAGCCGCCGCAGGGCGAGCCAGACCGACCTGGAGGAGCTCTGCACGTACGTCCAGGAGACCTCACCGGTCCGCGACGTGCTCGCGAACGGCGTCCCGGTGAGCACCTCGATCGAGGCGCTCTCGTGAGTCGTTGACAGGAGCCAGCTCCTCGAGGCTGTCGGCGGCGTAGGCCGGGCCACCCGCCGCCGCGAACGCGTCGGCCACGCGTTCGGCGCCTGTTCGTAGCTCGAGCGCGCGATGCACGGCCTCGCGCAGCCGGTCCGCGTCGAGCCTACGGGCGGGGAGGCGGACGCCGGCGCCCGCTGTCTCGACGCGGCGTGCGACCTCCGGCTGATCGCGTCCGAATGGGATGGCCACGACGGGGACTCCCTGCGCGAGCGCCTTCTGCGTGATCCCCATGCCCGCATGGCAGACGACGCAGGCCGCGCGCGCGAGCAGCGGCGAGTGCGGGACGAACCGCTCCACGCGCACGTTGTCCGGCACGGACAGTCCGGAGGGATCGACGTTGCTCGTCGTGACCACGACGTCGAGCGGCTCGCCCGCGAACGCCTCGCAGGCCGCCTCGACGAGGCGGCGGTCGTTCTGGAACAGCGTCGAGCAGGTGACGAGCACGACCGGCCCGGCGAGGTCGTCCAACCAGGCCGGCGCCTGCGCAGGCGGCTCCCAGATCCCCGGGCCGACGAGGCGCACCTGCGGCGGCCAGTCGGAGCGCGGGTACTCGAACGGCTCGGCCGTGTAGGCGAGCACGAGCGAGGCGGCGAGGAAGATGTCGTTCAGCGTCCTGACCGGAGGCAGGCCGACGCCGGCGCGGACCGGGTTGACGTGCGAGGCGATCAGGCGCTCGAGCGCGCCCAGCGCGAGCGCCCGCGCGACTCGGTCGCGCGCACGGCCGACCGCGTCCCGTCGCGGAGCGAGGCCGAACCCGAACGGCGGGGCGTCGCGCGAGGGAAGCGGCACGGGCGAGACGATCGAAAACGCCCACGGCAGCCCCGAGCGCTCGGCACCCACAGCCGCACCCCAGGCGCCCTCGTCCACGAGGAGCACGTCGGGCTGCTCCAGCTCGAGTGCACGCTCGAGGTCCTGGAGCTGGAAGGGCCCCCGCTCGCCGAACTGGCGCATTCCGGAGACGAGGGCGCCGAACTTCGTTCGGGCGCGCCAGTCGTCCGGCTCGAAGCGCTCGATCTCGCGTGCGAGCGGCTCGGCGGCCAGGCCCTCGGCCCGCAGCGCCGGGACGTCGTCCACGCCGCAGCGCACGGCGACGCGGTGGCCGCGCGACGCGAGCTCCAGCAGCGTCGGCACCAGCGGGTAGAGCCTCCCCGGAACCGCGTCGACGTAGGCGAGGAAGCCGGCCATCGGCCCCGCCCTCAGAGGGCGTAGAGCACGAGCGTGGCGGCCGTCACGAAGACGGCGGCCGCCTCGGCGCCGAGCTCCGAAGCCCGATCCCGGCGGCCGGTCAGCGAGTGGACGAACCAGACCCACAGCGCGCCGAGCGACGTGATCGGATCCAGCGTCACGTCGAGGACGTTCTTCGCGATCACCGCCTGCCCGAGCAGGCAGACGGCGACGACGATCGCCACTCGAAGCTCCGGATCCCGCAGGGTGCGCCGGTGACGGCTCGGCTGCGCCGCTGAGCCGCCGCGCATTCCTGTCGCAGGCATACTCATCTGCGCCTCCTTTCGCCTGACGCAAGCGTGCCCGCACCGGGTCGGCCCGGCATCCGCGTCGTTACTGAACGGTCATGCGGGGGGACTACGCGGTCGCGAGCACCTCGTCGACGAAGCGCAGGACGACGGGGTGGGCCGGGTCGACGAGGTGGCCGCCCTCGACCCATTCGACCCTGGCCGCCGGCATCGCCGCCGCCATGGCGCCCATCACCTCCTCGAACCCCGGCTGCAGCGATTCCTTGCCGGCGACGAGCAGCGCCGGCTGGGCGACGGTGGCCAGCTGCTCCACGGTCACCTCGGGGTAGCCGCCGCGGACCTCGGCGACGAGCGCCGGGCCGTTCCCGGTCAGGATCTCGCGAGCGCCCTCCGGCATCTCCGCCCAGGCCTCGTCGCCCGCCACGCCGCGGATGACCGTCTCGGCGGCGGTGTCCATGTCGACCTCGGCCGCGTCGAGGACGCGCTGCGTGAGGTCGGCGATCCAGCGCGTCGCCTCCTCGCTGAACGACGGCGCGTCGCCCTCGAGCAGCACCAGGGCCCGCACGCGGTCCGGGTGGCGCAGGGCGAGGTCCAGCGCCACGGCGCCGCCGTAGCTGCGCCCGATAACAACCGCCGGGGCCGCCGAGAGCGCGTCGATCAGCGCCGCCGCGTCGTCGGCCTGCTCGTGCACGTCCGTGGCGTATGGCTCCGGCCGCTCGCTGCGGAAGTGGCCGCGCCGGTCGTACAGGATCGTGCGCCCGCGCTTCGCGAGCTCCCGGGCTGCGTCGACCCAGAAGGCGGCCGAGCTCCCGGCGCCGTGGAGGCCGACGATCGGCTCCCCGGAACCGTGCTCCTCGTAGTAGAGCCTGACGCCGTTGGCGCGAACCTCGGGCAAGGCACGAGTATGCGCCTCGGGGAGGGCTACCGCTCGACGACGCCGGTGAGCTGAGCCGCCACCGCGCGCCAGCGTCCGCCGCGCAGCTCCCAGACGTCGGTGTAGCGCGTCGACCCGGGCACGCCCTCGCGTCGGTAGTGGGTGACGCCGTGGACGAGCGCCGCGCGGCCGAGCGGGCGGACGTCGACCTCGTCGTACGTCACCTCGGTCACGCCCGGCCCCTCCTCGACCCGCCGGAGGAACTCCATCCTGCCGATGCGCCGCCCGTCGGCGAGCGTGCAGACGAAGTCGTCGCTCAGGTGCTCGTGATACCAGGCCGCGTCGGCGTCGACGAACGCTTGGATGTACTGCTCGTTCAGGTCGTGGAGCACCGCGACCGTCTCGGCCTCACGGGCCGCCGCGGCGGCGAGCTCGTAGTCACGGGTCGTCTCGAGCAACTGGGACCACGCCGATGGTCGAGGAACGCCGGCCGTCCTTCTCGCCGGATGCGGACAAGTGCGACCTGTCCGAATCCGTCCGGTCTGGGAGCGCGGCGAGCGGTATACCTGCCTCGTGCAAGGCTTTTCGGCGGTCGTCACGACCGGCATCTATTGCCGGCCCGGCTGCTCGGCCAGGCCGAGCTCGAAGAATGTCCGCAGGTTCCCCCTCGCCGCCTCCGCGGAGGCCGCCGGCTATCGAGCCTGCCTGCGCTGCCGCCCCTACCGGTGGCCGCAGTCCGTGGACTGGACCGCGCCGGAGCTCGTCTGCAGGGCGGTGCGCCTGATCCTCGACGGCGCGCTCGACCGGGGAACCGAGGCCGAGCTCGGGAAGCGACTCGGCGTCTCGGCGAGGCATCTGCGCCGCCTCTTCTCGGCCCATCTGGGCGTGACGCCAGACGGGCTGGCGCGCTCGGCGCGGGTGCACTTCGCCCGCCGCCTGCTCGACGACACGGACCTGACCGTGACGCAGATCGCCTTCGCCACCGGCTTCGGAAGCCTGCGCCAGTTCAACCGCGCTTGCCGCGAGGTCTTCCGGGAGTCGCCGCGGATGCTCCGCGCCCGGCGGCGCAAGGCCGACCGGCTCGTCGCCGACGGAGGCCTCCTCCTGCGACTTCCCTTCCACGGCGCGCTCGACTGGGCCGCGCTGGTCGACTACTTCGCGGCGCGCGCGATCCCCGGCGTCGAGCATGCCTCCAAAGGCACCTACCGGCGCACGATCGTGAGTCGCGGCGACCCCGGCGTGCTCGAGCTCTCGCGGGGCGGTGACGACCATCTCCTCCTGCTCGCCCACGTGCCGCACTGGGAGGAGCTCGTGCACGTCGTGCAGCGCGCCCGCCGCATCGCCAGCCTCGACTTCGACCTGGACGAGCCCGCGAGCCGGCTCGCGGGCGACCCGACCGTCGGACCGCTCGTCAGGGCGCGGCCCGGGCTCCGCCCGCCCGGCACCTGGGACGCGTTCGAGACGGGCGTCCGCGCGATCATCGGCCAGCAGGTGACGCTCGCCGGCGCGAACACGATCGCCGGACGGCTCGTCGAGCGGCTCGGCACCCCGGTTCCGGGCCTGGAGCAGCTCGGCCTCACGCACACCTTCCCCTCACCGGCCGTACTGGCCGGCGCCGACCTCGACGGTCTGGGGCTGACGCCGTCGCGGGCGAACGGGATCCGCCTGTTCGCGCGCGCCGTCGCCGAGGATGCGGTCCGACTCGATCGCAGCGTCGGCCTCGACGAGCTGATCGCCTCGATCACGGCGCTCGACGGCCTCGGCTC
The DNA here is from genome assembly GCA_035776735.1 of Gaiellaceae bacterium. Classification (GTDB taxonomy): domain Bacteria; phylum Actinomycetota; class Thermoleophilia; order Gaiellales; family Gaiellaceae; genus JACDAN01. The sequence continues at coordinate 7,389 of DASSSO010000079.1, forward strand.
GTGGACGGCGCACTACCTCGCCCTGCGGCTGGGCGAGCCCGACGCCTGTCCCACGACCGATCTGGGCCTTCGGCGTGCTCTCCCCCAACCGCCGACGGCCGCCGCGCTCGGCGACCTTGCCGAGCGCTGGCGGCCCTGGCGGGCACTCGCGGCGACGCACCTCTGGGTTGCCGAGGGCTCGCCGTCGGCGACCTACTTGCGGACCGGCGTCGCGAGATAGGCGCCGAAGCGCGGGGCGTCGTCGTCGAAGCCCTGCCCGGTGATCCGGCCGAAGTCGTCGATGTCGTTGGCGGTGGTCAGGACGTCGTCGTAGTCGCCGGCGACGAAGTCGTTCAGGTCCCGCATCACGCCGTTCTGCCAGATGAAGGCGCGGCAGTTGCCGGCCGCGTCGCAGGACTGGCCGACGATCTGGCGCCGCTCGTTGATTCCGAGCGCCTGGCTCGTGACGTGGTCCGGCAGCGTGCCGAGCGGGCGAATGCCCTGGCCCTCGATCCAGAGGAACGCGCGCGGAACGAGCTCGCCGCCGTCTCCCTCGGACCTGTTGGCGAAACCCACCACGTCGCCGCGGTCGTTGATCGCCATCGGCGTGTTCCACGCCACGCCGCCGAAGTCACCGAGCTCGGTCGGCTCGCCGTCCTTCCAGAGCACGTTCGAGATGGCGCTGAACCGTCCCGCCGCCTGGTCGCAGATGCCGGAGATGCCGACGACGAGCCCGTGGTCGTTGATCGCCGTCGCCGCGCTGACCGTGTGGCCCGGAAGCGGCGGCAGCTCGCGGGTCCGGATCCGATGCTTCCCCGGGCCCCACACGACCGCCCAGAACTGGAGCTCCTGCGGCTCGACGCAGGTCGGGTCGTGCACCGTGTTCTCGGCCCAGCCGACGGTCCGGCCGCCGTTGTTCGTGCCGGTGGCGAAGCCGTGCGTGCCGCCGAGGGTGGGCAGCCGCGTCATCTCGTCGTTGCGCCACCTGAACCCGAGGCACCTGGTGCCCGTGCCGGTCGCGGCGGGGAAGAAGAACCCGCAGCTCCACTTCTCGTTCAGCGGGTCCGGCTCGGCGGTCTGGGCGACGCCGGTGACGACGCCTCCGACGTTCTTCACCGGCCAGAGCACCGCGCTGTTGGCGCCTCCGAGCGTCCCGAGGTCGGTGAGCTTGCCGTTGCGCCACAA